>DQVA01000188.1 GCA_015661965.1 Candidatus Bipolaricaulota bacterium | reverse complement strand
TCTACGACCACGAGATCCTGGGGATCGCTGGCGTGCAGGGCAACGGCCAAAAGGAGCTGGTGGAGGCGATCTGTGGGCTCAGGCGGCCCAAGGCCGGCCGGATCTGGGTGGGGGAGCGGGAACTGACCGGAGAATCCCCCAGCAAGTTGGCCGTCCAAGGACTGGTGCATATCCCTGAGGACAGGCACCTGCGGGGGCTGATCCTCACCTTCTCGGTGGAGGAGAATGCGATCCTGGGCCAGCACCGCCAGCCCCGCTTCGCCATAGGCCCCTGGGCTCAGAAGCGGCGGGCTATCGCCGCCCACGCCAGGGACCTGGTACAGAGGTTTTCCGTGTCTGTTCCCTCCTTGTCCGCTCCGGTCCGCACCCTGTCCGGCGGCAACCAGCAGCGGCTGATCCTGGCCCGGGAGCTGTCCCGCGCCCCTCAGGTGATCGTGGCGGTACAGCCCACCCGGGGGCTGGACGTGGGGGGGATGGAGTTCGTGTGGGAACAGTTCCTGCGGGCGCGGCGGCAAGGCGCCGGCATCCTGCTCGTTTCCATGGACCTGGATGAGGTGATGATGCTCGCGGACCGGATCGCGGTCATGTACCAGGGGGAGATAGTGGCGGTGCTAAAGCGGGGGGAGGCGTCCAAGCGGGAGCTGGGGCTCTTGATGTTGAGGGGGAAGGATGCGGTGGATTAAGGAGATCGGGCCGGTGGCCGGGGCCATCATCCTGGCCCTGGCGGTGGGGGCGATCGTCACTGCCCTCACCGGCTACTCGGTGCCCCAGGTGTTCAAGTACCTGGCCATAGGGGCGTTTGGGGGCCGGTATCAGCTCGCCCAGACCCTGACCCAGGCCACGCCGATCCTGTTCACCTCCCTCTCCTTCCTCATCGCCTTTAGGGCGGGGCTATTCAACATCGGGGCCGAGGGGCAGCTTTATCTGGGCGCGTTCTTCGCCGCCTGGGCCGGGTTTACGTTCAACCTCCCCCCGGTGATCCACCCGGTTGTCTGCTTGTTGTTTGGGGCGATAGCTGGGGCGGTGTGGGGATTCATCCCCGGGTGGCTGCGGGCGAAACGGGGGGCAAATGAGTTCGTCACCACCATGATGCTCTCATATGTGGCCATCAACCTCACCAGTTGGCTGGTGGCCCCAGGCGGGCCGTTCCACGGCACTCAATGGGCAAACCAGACGGTGCGCGTTCTCACCTCGGCCCAGTTCCCCCGCTTCCTGCGCGGGGCACAACTCTCCTGGGGGATCGTGGTGGGGGTGCTGATCGCCTTCGTAGTGTGGTACCTCCTGTTCCGTACCCCACGGGGATACGAACTGCGGGCGGTGGGGCAGAATCCATTGGCGGCCGAATACGGGGGGATAAACGTACCCCGGAATCTGATCCTGGCCCTCACCCTGGCCGGGGCGCTAGCCGGCCTGGGTGGGGCGGCGGAGATCCTGGGAACCCACCGTCGGTTCATCGAGCTGTTTTCACCTGGCTACGGCTGGGACGGGATCGCCGGGGGGCTGATCGCCCGCGCCCACCCCCTCGGGGCCATTCTGGCGGCGGTGCTCATGGGGGCGCTCCGGGCCGGTGGGCAGGCCATCGATCGGGCCGGGGTGGCCCCGGCGGACCTGGCCGCTGTGATCCAGGGCTTGGTGATCCTGTTCGTGGTAGCCCCGGAGCTGATCCGGTACTTCCAGCGCCTGGTGAGGAGGGAAAAGCTTGGAGATATTGAGTCTTAACCTGTTCATCGCCGCGTTGCGGCTGGCCACCCCCATCGCCCTGGTGGCCCTGGGGGAGACCTATTCCGAGCGGGCCGGCGTGATCAACGTGGGGGTGGAAGGGATGGCCCTGGCCGGGGCGCTCACCACCGCGGTGGTGGCCTACTTCACCGGCCAGCCTTGGCTGGCCCTGATCGCCGCCATCGGCGTGGGGGCGCTTTTGGGGGCACTGCATGCCATCTGGAGCGTGTATCTCCGGGCGGACCACGTGGTGTCCGGGGCGGCCATCAACCTGCTGGTGTTGGGGTTCGCCTTGTTCCTCACCCGGGTGATCTGGGGTTGGCGGGGCACCTCCCCTTCGGCCCCGACCATGGACGCCTGGATCCTGGTGGGGGTGGGCTTGTCCCTGATCGGGCTTTCCCAGGTTTACATCTTCCGTACCCCCTGGGGCCTGAGGCTGCGGGTGGTGGGGGAGCACCCCCGGGCGGCGGATACCGCCGGGATAAATGTGTACCGCACCCGCCTGGTTTACACGGCGTTGAACGGCGCCCTGTGTGGCCTGGCCGGGGCGTTCCTGTTCAACAACCTGGGCCGGTTCACCGACGGCATGGTGGGAGGGCGGGGGTTCATCGGCATCGCCGCCATGGTGGTGGGGAACTACCGGCCGCTTCCAGCCCTCTTGGCTGCCTACCTGTTCGGGTTCGTGGATGCCCTGCAGATGCGCCTCCAGGACTACATCCCCTCCCAGTTCTCCCTCATGCTCCCCTACGTCCTCACGGTGATCGTGCTGGCCGGCTTCTTGGGCAAGGCCCAGGTGCCCAAGGCCCTGGGTAAGCCCTACATCAAGGAGCAGGGGTGAGGGGATAGACTTCACCGGGACGTGGCGGACAGGGTGAAGGTCTCCGGGCACATCGTGTGGTCCGAAATTGGGAGGGAGTCAGTCGGTTGCTGCCGGAGCTCGGCCCGCCGCGCGGAGCCCGCCGCCTGGTGGAGGGGAATTTCCGTGCATATTCTTGACTCAACTGGCCATGGCCTTCTTGCCCCCGGGCAGACATCCACCTTGAAGGCGGTCGCTAAGCTCCCGGATAGCCACCGGTCTTTCTCGACCGGCGACACCAAGGCAATTGGCGCAGAGGTAGGGGGGCAGGGGTGCCCGGACGAGACAGAGCGCTGGCCGGGGGAGAGGGTAGTGCCCTGGGGGCCCCGCGAGATCGAAACTCTCTGCGCGCATCTTGCCCAGGCCACCCTCACGGGCCTGCGAGGAGGAGAGAAGGGATGTTAAGGCCGGTTTATTGGGAAGAGGGGGCGGTAAGGCTCCTGGACCAGACGCGGCTTCCCCACGAGGAGGTGTGGCTTACCCTTACCGGTTGGCAGGAGGTGGCCGCGGCCATCCGGGAGATGCGGGTACGGGGGGCACCGGCCATCGGGATCACTGCCGCATACGGGCTTGTCCTCTCGGTTTGGGGGCTTTCTCCCGGTGCCGATCCAGGGCCCCCCTTCCGGGCCGCGGCGGAGGGCCTCTCCCGTACCCGGCCCACTGCGGTGAACCTGTTCTGGGCCATCCGCAGGATGGAGCGGGCTTTCCAGGAGCATCAATCGGTGGGACTCCCCGGGCTCAAGGAGACACTGCTCCGGGAAGCCAGGAAAATCCACGAGGAGGACATCGCGGCCAACCGCTTGATCGGGGAGCACGGGGCGAGGCTGCTCCCCCCTGGGGCGCGGGTACTTACCATCTGCAATACCGGGGCACTGGCCACCGGGGGCTACGGCACCGCCCTGGGGGTGATCCGGTCCGCCTGGGTGGCGGGAAAGCTGGAGCTGGTATACGCCTGCGAGACCCGGCCCCGCTTGCAGGGGGCCCGGCTCACCGCCTGGGAGCTGCTGCGGGAAGGGATCCCGTTCAAGTTGCTGGCGGACTCCGCCGCCGGCTGGCTCATGGCCCGAGGCGGGGCCGACGCGGTGCTGGTGGGAGCGGACCGGATCGCGGTAAACGGCGACACCGCCAACAAGATCGGCACCTATACCCTGGCGGTCCTGGCCCGGCGGCACGGGGTCCCTTTCTACGTGGTCGCCCCCACCTCTACAGTTGACCCCGATCTCGAAGAGGGAGGAAAAATACCCATCGAGGAGCGGGGGGAGGCGGAGGTGCTTTCCCCTTACGGCTGCCGGTTGGCGCCGGAAGGGGCGCGGGCCTGGAATCCGGCGTTTGACGTGACCCCGGCGGGGCTCATCACCGCCATCGTCACCGAGCGGGGTGTAATAAGCCCCCCTTATCATGAGACGCTCTCACAGGGTCTGGCGTAGGAAGGTGGCCCAAGCAGCCCGGGCGATGGCCGCTCTGGGCCTGGTGACCGGGAGCGCGGGCAACGTATCCCGCCGAGTAGGTGAGCTTGTCTTCATCACCCCCAGCGGTATCCCCTATGGGTTCCTCGATCCGCGACAAGTAGCGGGTATCGAGCTGGATAAGCTGGGCACATCTCGTCCGTCGCCTTTCACCGGGACCCCCTCCTCGGAGTGGCGGCTGCATGTGGCCATCTACCGGGCGCGGGGGGATGTAGGGGCGATCGTGCACACCCATTCCCCCTACGCCACGGCG
>DQVA01000251.1 GCA_015661965.1 Candidatus Bipolaricaulota bacterium | reverse complement strand
GACCGGCGGGCGTTGCAGATGGGGACCTCCCACAACCTGGGGCAGAACTTCGCGCGGGCGTTCGACATCCAGTACCTGGACCGCGAGAACCGGCTCCAGTACTGCTGGACCACCTCCTGGGGGGTGAGCACCCGGCTGGTGGGGGCCATCGTGATGGTACACGGTGACGACCAGGGACTGATCCTGCCCCCTAGGCTGGCGCCGATTCAGGCCATCGTGGTGCCCATCTACAGGGACGAGGGGGAGCGGGCCCGGGTGCTGGCGTTCGTGGACCGGGTTCGGGAACTCCTTGGAGGTCAGGTGCGGCTCAAGGTGGACGACCGGGACGAGTACACCGCCGGCTGGAAGTTCAACGAGTGGGAGCTCCGGGGGGTGCCCCTCCGGATCGAGGTGGGCCCCAAGGACGTGGCCGCAGAGCAGGTGGTGCTCGCCCGCCGGGACGTGCCCGGAAAGGCGGGCAAGTGGGCGGTGCCCAAGGCCGAGGTCCGGGAGGAAGTGCCCCGGGCCTTGGAGGAGATCCAGAAGGCTTTATATGAGCGGGCCCTGCGCTTCCGGGAGGAGCACACCCACCGGCCGGGTAGCTGGGGCGAGTTCGTGGCGGCGGTGGAGGACGGGTTCGCCCTCGCCCCCTGGTGCGGGGACGCGGTCTGCGAGGAAGAAATCCAAGCAAAGACCAAGGCCACCAACCGCTGCCTACCCTTGGACCAGGAGCCACTGCCCACGGGGGCCGCCTGCATCCACTGCGGCCGGCCGGCCCGGGAGTGGGCCGTGTTCGCCCGCGCCTACTGAGCGGGGAAGAGGTCCAGGTCCGCAAGATAGGGGTTGAACAGGTAGGTTTGGCTAAACGGGGCCGGGAAGCGGGCATGGTAGGCCAGGGCCCGGGCCGGGTCCAGGAACCAATCCCCTTGGGAGAGCCGCTCCCCGGTCTCCTGGGCATAGCCCCAGGGGGCGTTCGCCCGGTCCGCCCCGAAATCGTCCCCGTCGAAGCTGGCCGGAAGCGTCCGCCCCCGGTAGTCAAACGGCCGGTCGAATAGCTTGCCCTCCCCCACCTGGTCCCGCCGGGGCCAGAGCGTCTCGTAGATCGGGAGGAGCCGGAAGCTCACGTTCGGGTCGCTGATGCCCTCCGGGACCTCCGCCTCCTCCCCTACCCGATAGACCACCTCCCCCGCCTCGAACTCAAGCTCATGCCCCCAGATCCCGTGGCCGTAGGTCTCCACATAGACCACCGGGCGGCCTTCCTCCCAGATCACCCGCCCTGAAACCCGCAGGAACCCGTCGCCGACCCGCGGATCGGCCGCCTGCAGGTAGATGTGGGAGTGGGCCAAGGTCTCCATGGCCTGCAGGCGGCCGAAGGGGGAGCCGTCCTTGAGCACCACCAGCTGCAGCGACTCCAGGTCGTTCTCGTGGCAGAGGAAGGGAAGGCAGAAGGGCTCATAGTCCCGGGGATGAAACAGGCTGAAGAAGATGAAGAAATGGGTCTCCGTCTCCACCACCGAATAGTAGACGTAGGCGGAGAGGTCACCCTGAGGGAAATTTTCCCAGTTGTTGTTGCCAATCCAGTCGCCGTCGTAGTCCACTCGGGTGAGGAAGTCCTGAGCGCTCGCCGCCCCCTGGTGGATGACCGGGGCCCAGTGGCGGGCCAACTCATCCGGGTTCACCGACTGCCCCATCGCCATGGGGACTAGGAGGAGCGTGCCCAAAGCTGCTGTCTGCCAAATCCTGTTCACGTGTCGCCTCCTTCGCGGGGTTGAGCCGGGGCCTCCGGGGCGGGCCTAACAAATCCGTTCAGGGTGGCCACCTCGGCCAAGGCCTTGCGGGGGTATTTGGGCTTGGGATCCGTCGGGTAACCGACAGGCAGGATGGTTTGAAGTTTATAGACCATCGGTGCCGAAAGCAGCGTTTGGACCGGAGTTGGGTCCGGTGGGGTGTAGGTGACGGTGCCCAGGCCCTCCTCTTCCAGAGCCAGGAGCAGATAGCCGATGGCCAGCCAAGTGGATTGGAGCCAATAGGGGGCGTCGGTGCGGGCGAACACCAGGATCAGGAAGGGGGCATTGGTGAGGAAGGGCTTTTCTGGGGTGATCCCTGTTTCCGCCAGCCACCCCTTGAGCTTTCCCTGCACCCGGGCGTGGAAGCGCCGCTCGACCGCCTCGCAGGCCTCCCGGATCCCCCGTTTGATCCCGGGGTCGGTCACCACCAAGAAGTGCCAGGGCTGGGCGTTCATCCCCGAGGGGGCCTCCTTGGCCGCCTCGATGGCCCGGAGGATTGCAGTCACCGGTGGCGGCCGGCTTGAAAACCGCCGCACCGTCCTGCGCGCCCTGGCTAGCTCGACCAACATCTTCCCTCCGGCTCCCCAGATCAGCTCATTATACGGGGCGGCCGAAGGAAAAGCGTTCTCC
The DNA here is from genome assembly GCA_015661965.1 of Candidatus Bipolaricaulota bacterium. Classification (GTDB taxonomy): domain Bacteria; phylum Bipolaricaulota; class Bipolaricaulia; order Bipolaricaulales; family Bipolaricaulaceae; genus UBA3574. The sequence goes on along the minus strand of DQVA01000251.1, from coordinate 404 downwards.
CTAGTGGTAAACAAAAGGGAGCAGATCCACGTGGACAAGGCGTTCATCGGGGTAAACGGGGTCAGTGAGCAGGGGATCTCGGTCAACAACGCTGCCGAGGCGGGGGTGAAGCGCCGGATGGTGCGGGGGAGCCTGGCCGGTTCCCTCAAGGAGTGAGCCGCCGGTGGTAGTCGGCCCCTTCTTCTTTCTCCATCCGCCTTTCTTCCCCTGGGCTTGACCGTCCGGCCCCCACGGTGTATAGTGTTTTGTTAAACATTTGATAAAAGATGCTAAACAAGTCGGCGGCGGCCGTGCTCCGGGCCCTGTGGCGGTCCGAAGGGTTGACCCGGCGGGAACTCACCCTCGCCCTGGACCTGTCCCGCCCCACCGTGGACAAAGCGGTAAAGGAACTCCTGGAGCTCGAG
>DQVA01000321.1 GCA_015661965.1 Candidatus Bipolaricaulota bacterium | reverse complement strand
GAGCGGGGGAGCGACCCGGTCCGCACCTACCTGCGGGAGATCGGCCGGGTCCCCCTCCTCACCAAGGAAGAGGAAGTCGCCCTGGCCCAGGCCATGGAGCGGGGAAAAGAAGCGGCCGAGGAGCTGCGCCGGGCCCGTAACCTGTCCCCTGACCGGCGCTGGGAGCTGGAGCGGCTGGTGGAGGAAGGGGAACGGGCCCGGGAACGGCTCACCATTTCCAACCTCAGGTTGGTGGTGTCCATCGCCAAGCGCTACATGCACCGCGGCCTGTCGTTCCTGGACCTGATCCAGGAGGGGAACATGGGGCTGATGCGGGCGGTGGAGAAGTTCGATTGGCGCAAAGGTTATAAATTCTCCACTTACGCCACTTGGTGGATCCGGCAGGCCATCACCCGGGCCATCGCGGACCAGTCCCGCACCATCCGGGTCCCGGTACATACCATCGAGGCGTTGCAGGAGCTGTACCGGCTGAGGCGGGAATACGTACAGGCCCATGGTACCCCCCCCAGCTACGAGGAGCTGGCAGAGCTTTTGGGGACCAGCGTGGACCGGGTGAAGAAGATCGAACAGGCGGCGGCCTACACTTCCTCCTTGGAGCGCCCCCTCTCGGACGACGAGGACGAGACGTTGGGGGACTTCCTGCCGGACGAGTCCGCCCCCTCCCCGGCCAAAGAGGCCATCCGGGCCCGGCTCCGGGAGGAATTGCGCAAGGCGCTGGAGGGCCTCGAGCCCCGCGAGCGGGAGATCTTGGAGCTGCGCTACGGCCTGATGGACGGCCATCCCAGGACCCTCAAGGAGGTGGCCGACCAGTTCGAGATCACCCGGGAACGAGTGCGGCAAATTGAGATCAAGGCCCTGGAGAAGTTGAAGCACCCCTCCCGGCAGCAAAACCTGCGGACCCTGCGGGAGCTCCTGCTCTCGGAGGAGTGAACTTTAATGTCCTCCCGTCCCCCCGCCTGTGAAGCAGGCCTCCTCCCCACCCGGGGGGGAACCTAGGCCTGGGGAAGGGTGTAGGTTAGAATGCGGCTGGCCTAGTCCAGTAAAGGAGGGATTTGTATGCGGAAAGGAATGGCACTTGCGCTGACGCTATTGGCAGTGGGGCCAGCGGTGCTGGCCGGGCCGCGGCTGGTAGTGGACCCGGAGGTCTACGACTTCGGCACCGTGGCTGAGGGCCTGATGGTGGAGGCCGTGTTCACCCTGACCAACGCCGGGGATGCCCCGCTCGAGTTCTCCAGGCAGCCCGCCACCTCCTGCGGCTGCACCAGTGCCCCCCTGCCCAAGTCGGTCCTGGCCCCGGGCGAGTCGATGGAGCTCGTGGCTTACTTCGACTCCACCAACTTCGGGGGACGCCAGATTCGCAAGTACGTGTACGTGTACACCAACGACCCCACCGGGGAGCGGCGCACCCTGGCCATCGTCGGCTATGTGCGCGACGCCGCCCCCTACGAGAGCTCCGCTTCCACACTTCACGCTGGGTTTTACATCCTCATCGATCTCCGAACCCCTGAGGAGTACGCACGGGGACACTTGTTGGGGGCGATAAACATCCCCTTCCCCGCGCTCACCTCATGGCTGGATCGGCTGCCCAAGAGGCTGACCATCTACTTCTACGACGCCACCGGCCAGCAAGCTGCCCAAGCGACGCAGATGCTGCGGGATCAAGGCTTCTACGCCGTGCAGGCCGTCGCCGGGGGGCTGTTGGGATGGTGGTACGCGATGGGCGATGCGTTCATCGTCTGGGCCGAAGGGGTGGAGCCCACCCCACCGCCGGGGGAACCCTATTACGGAGGCAATACCGTCAAGCCCCAGGAGCTGGCCAATAGCTACCAGGTGATCTTGGACCTGCGGGCCCCGGAGGCCTTCGCCGCCGGGCACTTCCCCGGGGCGGTCAACCTCTCCCTGCAGGAGGTCCCCGACTGGGCACAGGCGCTCCCCTCCAGCGGCACTGGCCGGCTTTACATCTGGGTGGTGGACGAAGACGGCACCGTAGCCTGTCAGGCGGCCCAGTGGCTACGGGGAAGCGGCTATCCCCACGCCCGGTGTGTGATCGGCGGGCTGCACCAGTGGGAGATCAGATACGGCGAGTTGGCCCTGTGGCCGGAAGGCTGATCTGAGGTTAATGTCGAGGGCCGGGGCGTGCCCCGGCCCTTTTCTTAACCGAGGAGGGGACGTGTTCGATCATCTGACTAAGCCGGTCTTGCTCGGGCTCGTGTTGCTGGTCGGGATCAGCGGTTTCGGCACCACGTTGGTGTACTTTTACGACGAGGGCTGCCCCCACTGCGCCCGCATAGAGCCCTTCCTGGAAGAGATGACCGCCATCCACCCGGAACTGGAGGTGGACGCCTACAACATCCGGGAACCCGAAGCATTGGATCTTCTGGACCAACTCCTTGCCGCCTATGGGATCCAGGACCTAGGCTGGTCCACCCCGGTGATCTTCATCGGTGAGGTGGCGTTCGTGGGGGGGACCTTGCATCGCCCGGGACAGGACCCCCAACCCCTGGCGGGGCGGGCGGAGGAGATGGCCTTGGAACAGGCCATCCAGGAGGCAATCGCCGCCGCTGCCCCCTCCCCGCTGACCAGGATCAAGGGCCCGGGCACGGGGTTGGCGGAAAGGCTCACCATCCCGGCGTTGGTGCTGGCCGCCGCAGCCGATTCCGTGAACCCCTGCACGTTCGCAGTGCTGGTGCTGCTCCTGGGCACCCTCCTGGTGGCCGGAAAGAAAGGGAAGATCCTGCAAGCAGGACTTGCGTTCATCGCTGCTAT
>DQVA01000225.1 GCA_015661965.1 Candidatus Bipolaricaulota bacterium | reverse complement strand
GCCTATCCTCTTATTATCTGGCTATGTGCAGAAACACCTGCTCCGCGGGTTTGCCATGCAGCTTAAGTAGAATCCCAGGAGATACTTCTATGTCGTGGCTAGTAGGCTCCAGGGATATGATGGGGTGGGCCGTCTGGCGGCTGGGCAGGAGATTAGCGAATGTTTGCATCCTCGGCATGCCAGGCTGTAGACTTGGTTAGTGACTTTAGGAGGGGGTGATCGCCGGGGCGAGGTTAAGGCGAAGCTCGAAGAGAGTGCGGAGTCGGAGGCAAATGTTGGGGAGAGCTAGGAGGTAGTAGGGCATAAGCTTGGAGTGCTAACGTTGGCAATTTTGCTGGTAGGGGCGCTGGCCTTCAGTGAAAAGCGGGTCCTCCATATGTACTGCGCCTTCGACGTGGAGGAGGCCGAGCTTTACATCTCCGCGTTCGAGGCTTCCCACCCCGATATCGACGTCCAGTACGTCCGGCTTTCCTCCGGGCAGGTCCTGGCCCGCATCAGGGCCGAGGCGGATAACCCCCAGGCCAGCATCTGGTACGCGGGCTCGGCCACCTCCCACATCGCCGCCGCCGCAGACGGCTTGCTCGAGCCCTATACCGAATCACTTGGCTGGCAGTTCATGCCCAGGGAATTCAAGGATCCCAATGGCTACTGGGTGGGGATTTACGTAGGCTATATTGGGTTCGTCTCCAACACCGAGTTCTTGGCCCGGGTAGGGGCGGAGGCCCCCACCTCTTGGTATGACCTCCTGCGGCCGGAATTTCGGGGTGAGATCGCCAAGGCCTATCCGTTCACCTCTGGAACCGCTTACACCACCCTCATCGGTTGGTTGACGGCCATCGGCTCCCCGGAGCCGGGCTTCGATGAGGAGGACATCGAGTTCCTCATGGCGCTCAACGCCCAGATCCATCACTACACTGAGTCCGGAACGGCCTGCATCACCCAGGCCGGCATGGGTGAGATCGGGATCGGGATTGCCTTCTCCCACGACATCATCCGCAAAGGCATCGCCCGAGGATATCCTGTGGTCATGACCTTCCCCCGGGAGGGGACGGGGTACGAGATCGGCGGGATGTCCATCATAAGAGGGGGGCCGGAGCCGGATCTGGCACGCATCTTCTACGATTGGGCTCTGTCCAAGGAAGCTCAGGACCTGTTCGCCCAAAAATACCGGGTCCCGCTCAACCCCGAAGCGGAGGTGTGCGATGCCTGCGTCACCGCCGACCAAGTGAAGGTAGTGCCGCTGGACTTCCTGTGGTACGGCGAGCACAAGGACGAGATCATCGACCAGTGGCGGGAGATCACCGGACAATAGGCGAAAAGGAATAGGGGGGCGGGGGGCTTCTCCCGCCCCCTTTATCTCCATGACGCTTAAAACTTACACCCGGGAGCTACGCAATCAGAGCTTGACCTTGATCCGAGACCCAGTTCTCCTCTCCTTGGTCCTGGTCATCTTTGGGCTATTGGCGTTGTTCATCCTGTTTCCCTTGCTCCGGGTGGTTCAGCACAGCCTCTGGTACCGCGGTACGTTCAACCCCAAGTACCTGATCCAGTTCTTCCAACGTCGCTATTACTGGCAGGCCCTCACCCATAGCCTCACGGTGGCGGGGCTGGTGTCAGTTATCGGCACTGCGGTGGGGTTCGTGTTCGCCTACGGCATCACCCGCACTGACATCCCCGCCAAGGGGCTATTCCGGCTTATCGCCATCGCCCCCATTGTGTCGCCCCCGTTCCTGATCGCCCTGGCGGCTATCTTCCTGTTCGGAAACCACGGGGTGGTCACCGATGCTCTGAACTTGGACTGGGACATCTACGGGCTTCCCGGACTGGTGCTCACCGAAACCCTGGCCTATTTCCCGATCGCGTTCATGATCCTGGAGGGGGT
>DQVA01000105.1 GCA_015661965.1 Candidatus Bipolaricaulota bacterium | reverse complement strand
GGGGGAGGCCGGAAATGCCGTATTTAAGGGATTGACCCCTCGGAAACCTGCCCTAAGTTGTCAAAGTTGGGTCTGGGAACGCCGTCAGCCTCCTTCGTCCTGTGGTTCCAACTCGGCCAACTAGGGTCAAATGGGCATGCCCGGCTGAGGGGCGCGGGGAAGGCGGGGTGGTCGGCCAACGCCCGCATTGGTCCCTCTTTGCCCCTTTGGACATCGTCCCAGGCAGGATTGGCCTGGCCCTCCTCTACTCCTCAACCCTGAGCGCGGCTAGCTGCTCCGGGGAGAGCTCGGTGAGTCCGGCCGGGCCCACGTGCACGAACGTTTCCCCAACCCGGAAGACGACCTCCTCGCCTAGGGCCAAGATGGGGGCAACCTCCGGCAGCTCGGAGAGGAGCTGGAAGTAGGCGTCCGAGAGGTACTGAATGCCCAGGGTCTCAGTGCCTTCCCGGTAGGTGCTCTCCTGCCAGACGCCGTCTATCAGCAGGAATACCCGGCCGGTTATCTCCTTGACCCCACCGGTTTCCTGAGGGGCCTCGGCGGCCGCCAGCTGCTGGGCCGACCGGGCTGCCACCACTGGCTGGGCGGCGATGTTGAAGTTGGCCGGGGGAGCGCCGGCGAGGTCCTCCTCTACCAGGAATGAGGTGTAAGGGGTGGCGATGCCGTAACGGGTGGCAAGCTCGATGATCTGCTGGACCAGCTCTTCGGACTCCCCCTCCATCACGATCCGCTTCAACAGGTACCCCACTTTGCGGGAGGCCCACAGCCGGGGCAGGAAATCGGCCCCTTGAGCCTGGTCGGGGAACTCCACCTGCAGGGTGTAGACTTCTTGCGTCCCTTGCCGGCGACCAGCCAGGGTGATCGTGGCCGCCCCTCCGCCCCGGAAGCGGCCCACCAGCGTTAGCTGCCCCCCATAAAACAGGTCCGGAAGCTCCCGGGGATAGTGGTCGTATAGGGTCACCCCTTGAACGTCCAGGGAGAGCTCGGTGAGGGCGGGCTGGGCGATCTTGGCGTAGAAGGAGGTGAGCACCCCCTCCAGCCCTTCCTGTGGGGCGACGTAACTTGCGGTGCCCCGGTTCTCCTTGGCCAACAGGTCCAAAAGCTGGGGGTCCACATCGTAGCCCACCCCGAAGGCGAACAGACGCGCCCCGGCCACGTTGGCGCCGGTCACGTCCCGCACGATGCTGCCGGTGTCCGTCTCCCCAGCGGTGGGGAGGCCATCGGTGAGGAAGATCACGTACTTGGGACGCTGGGAGGAAGACAGCCAGTCCATGGCCGCAAGCAGCGCCCCGTGGATGTCAGTCCAGCCATCGGCATAGATCTTTTCCACCTCGGCCACGGCGGCGGAGATCCTGTCCGGGGTGGCTTCCGCCAGCCCTTCGGTAAGCCGGTCCACTTTTTCATTGAACGCGATCAGCCCGAACCGATCTTCCTCCCCCAGGTGCTGGAGGATGTACTGGGCAGCGGCCTTGGCCTGCTCGATCTTCTCCCCCTCCATGGAGCCGGATTTATCCAGTACCAAGACGATGTCCTTGGGGATGGGGGTGCCCCGGGTTTGGGTGGGCGTGACCAGGAGCAGGAACCAGCCGTCCTCCCCCTTCAGCGCGTAGGTGAGCAGGGTCATGCCCACCGCTTCCTCGGCGAAGGAGTAGTAGAGGAAGAAATCGCGGTCCGGCAGCACGTCCGCCTGGGAGTAACTGACGGTGGCCCGGGTGGGCTCCGGCCGCAGCACCGTGACCTTGTGGCTGGGGGAATAGACCGCCCCCAACGGGACCGGCCCAGCTAGCTCCACCTCGATCCTCACTTCCGCCAGCGGTCGGTAGGAGAAGCGCTCGGTGTTCAGGGGATAGCGGTAGCGGTACACCCCGCCCTCCGGCGTGAGGAGCTCGGCGTACTCCAGCTCTATCCGCCTGCTACCGCCGGCCGGGATGGGGAACACCCGGGCTTGGAAGGTATCCCGGCCCACGTACTCCAGCAGGGCCGGATCCCGGTTCCTCCGTAGGTACTCCAGATAGAGCTCCCGGGCCTGGTCGGCCGGCAACACCTCCCCCTCCACCGGCTGGCCGTCCACCCACAGGACGAACCCCTGCACCACCGCCCCAGGGGGGAGCGGGAACACGTACGTCCCCTCCACCGGGAAGGGGTGGTCGTTTCTAAACTCCTGGTCCACATGGGTGATGACCACCCCGCCCTCGATCCGGACCGTGACCCGGTGATAGACGATGGTCAGCCAAGGGGCCTGGGATGGTGGCGGGACGTCTGGCGGTGGGGTAGGGATTATGATCCCGTCGGAGAAGGCGAGCAGCCCCGTCAGGAACAGGGCCACGCCAACGCCCAAAGGAAAACGGAAGCTTTGCATGATTCTCACCCCTGATGGATTTACACGAGGGGGCAGGCCAGGTTACGACCGCGGGATTTCGTCCCGGAGCTTCCTCGCTATCTCGGGTAGGTCGAGCCCCCGCCGCACTGGCAGGATGGAGTGCAGGAACCCGCCGCCGTCCCCCGGAAAGCGGGGCACCAGGTGAAGATGGAGATGGGGGACGGCCTGGCCGGCGGCCCGGCCGTCGTTGACCACCAGGTTGATCCCGGCGGCCCCCAGGGCGGGCCCGACCGCCCGGGCAACCCGG
>DQVA01000081.1 GCA_015661965.1 Candidatus Bipolaricaulota bacterium | reverse complement strand
GGACGATCGAAAAAGGCTTGTCTCCTATTGTAGGTAACATCAAGAACACATTGTCTCCAGCCCCTACCCGTGGCAGCAACGAGAAAATCGCTGTTCGCTCATCAGTTGACCGAGCAATTCGCCGAAACCCCAGGAGCCATCCCCGCGTCCAGCGGCCCAGGCGGGCCTCCACCTCTTCGGCCGGCACCCAGTACCAGGGCTGCACCAGATAGGCCGGGTCCGCGTGCTCCGCAAGGCCGGGATTGGGCAGGTGGGTGCTGCGCCGGTTGGTCACGCCCTCGTAGGTGCCGAAGCGGTGGTCGTAGTGCCAGATCATCTTGGCCTCGTACAGGGGAAGCCAGACTTCTTTTTCCTTCTCGAAGCGGTTGCCTACCCGGCGAAAGCCCTGATCCTCGAGCTCCTTTCGCGTGCGGAAAAGACGCGAATCGTTGGACATGTGGAACATCGCCAGGAACCGCACGCCACAGGGGTTTTCGCCGCTGCGCTCGTTCACCAGCACGGGCACCCGTTGGTAGATGGCCCTGGTGAGCTCGGCGTCCTGGCGGGTGCGGAAGATGGGAAGGGTTCGGGTGTTGGGGTTGATGCGGGCGATGTCCTCGGGGGAGAGGCTGAAGAGGCGGCGGGGGTCGCGCAGGTGTTCGGCACGGGTGCAGAAGAAGGCGAATTGCATTCGGGCTGGCGTATGGCGAATGGCCGAGTGGGGAGCGCCAGGGCGGTCTTTACGCTTCCGTGTGAGCGTCTTGTCCCCTTCCATTCGCAATTCGCCACTCACTATTCGCTGCATCGTCAGTAGGCTGAATTTGTAACTTCGGTGCACATGGGGGAACACACCTTTCCGATTTTCAAAGTCGTAGAGGCTCACCAGGGCGCCGCTTTCTACTAAGTCGGCGAAGAAGTGCTTGTTGGTGTCGTCGGTGGCGATGCCGGTGGGGACGATGATGCCAGCCCTGCCGCGGGGTCTGAGCAGGTTGCGCATGCGTTCGGCAAACACGGAGTAGGTGTTGATGTCACCGCGGCCGGTGAGGGGGTAAAAGCCCGAGTGGCGCAGGAAACGGCTGGTGCTCTCGGCCGCGTGCAGGGCTTCCTTGTATTCTCGCCACAAGTCGGGGTTGGTCTGGGGCAGTTCCTGGATGAGGCGTTTGCGGGCGGCGGCGTTGGGGGCCTTGGCGATCTCCGGGTCGCGCGAGGCGAAGAACTCTCTTTCCTGAAGCTTGATGCGCTCCCACGGCGGGTTGGAGAGCACCACATCGAAGCCGCCCTGGGCGAAGACCTCGGGGAACTCCAGCGGCCAGTGGAAGAATCTGTGGCTTTCGGCCAGGGCCTGCGCGTATCCCAACAGGTCCCCGCGCACGGCTCCGGCGCCGCGTTCCAAGAAGTCACGCAGGGTCCCTGTGGTCGGGATCCTCGCCCGGTTCTCCTCCCTGAGCTCACAGAAGAAGGCGGCAGTCCAGAGGTTGGCAGCCATCCAGTCGCGACGCCAGTTCCTCCCCCTCCGGATCCCCTCATACAGGCGCACCTTGTGGCGGATTGCCTCCGGAGTGTCATCTGCGATTTTCTCCAACTGCCGTAGTTCCTCGGCGAAGCTCACAAGGTCACCGCGGATATCGAACGGGAGCAGGAGCTCTCGTTCCTGCCAAGCGCGCCGTTCCCGCTTGTTTTGCTGCCTGAGCCTCCTTGAGAACCCCCTGTCATCGGCGGTCGCCGGCTTAAACGCGTCGTCGGGAATGCCCTTCCCCAGCACCTCCAGGTCAAACACGCCGACCAGGGAGTCTCCGCACTTGATGCGGTGGTCGAGGAAGGTAAGGGGCCTCTCCAGGGTATGGCTTTCGATCCACAGGGCCACCTTGCACAGATCCACAGCGAGCGGGTTCTTGTCCACGCCGTAGATGCAGCGGGCGATCACGTGGCGGACGGCCTCGCGGAACGCCTCCGGGGCGGGCTCCGACTCGCCGGTGCGCACCCGGGCGAGCTCCTTTCCCAGCCGCCGAGCCGCCGCTAGCAGGAAATGGCCGGAGCCGCTTGCGGGATCACAGACCTTGATGGATAGGATCGCTTGTTCGGCGAGCAGCGAATAGCGAACGGCGAATGGGGCATGGGACCAAATGGAACTCAACTCGCCTTCCGAGAGAGGCTGCGTTCCAGTTGGAGCAGCTGTTTTCCGAGTATCTTCAGCTCCTCCAGAAGCGCTTGGATCTGCTCCCGGGCACATAAGCCAACTTCCGCGCTCAGAAGGAGATGCGTTTCCAGCTCTGTCCGGCTGCCGTTGGCCTGTCGTAGAAACTGGATGAATTCCGCCGTGTAACGCCTCCCCCAGCCCTCGGCGATGTTCGCGGGAATCGAGGCCGCTGCTCGACGGATCTGGCTGGTTAGGCCGTAGAGTTCGCTCGGGGGAAAGTTCCGCGTCAGTTCGTATGATTCCTTCGCGATGCGCATAGCCCTTTGCCACACTATCAAATCCTGATAGTCGCGGAAGTACCTCATCGATGAATCTCCTCCGTACCTCCACAGGGACTGTTCGCCACTCGCTATTCGCCAATCGCTTGGCTTCAGCCAGGCGCTCCTCCAATACGGGTTCCAGGGCGCTATTCACCAGTTCCTGCACCAGCTCGGGCCGGGTGTAGTAGGAGCCAGTGGACTTGCGCTCCATTCCGGGGACGAGCTCAAACTGGAGGCGACCGCCCTCCTCCCGCACCACGGGGTGGAAATCAAGCAGGCTCTCGTAGACGCTGCCCAATTCCTCTACGTTCAGGGCTGCGTAGTTCACCCGCCGCAGGCTGTCCGTGTCCTCATCACGATAGAGGCTGAGATGGCGCAGTGCCGTAAGCAGGTCTGAGTTGGCGAGTTGCGCCCTTTCCAGGTGCTCGGTCATGAGGGAGCTGAAGAGCTCTCCGTTTAGCGGCGGAAGGTCGAGCGTCCGGCCCAGGTTCTCCCGGGCGAGGAGTTTGAAGGTGATCCCAAGCCCCAGCCAGAGATCTCCATGCCGACCTGGGGCCTGATGACGGGCCTCGGCCAGGCGTCGGAGGCGGGTGATACTGTAGTGCTCTCGGTAGACCCGGTCTGGAGTGAGAAGTTCCCTTTCCTCCACCACTAACAGGAAAAGAAGCCTGTAGATAAGGTAAAGGAGCTCCCGGTAGAGGTTCTGGGGGGTAAGTAGTCCCTCTCGCAGAGCGTGGCGAAGCGCTTCGTTTTTGGGATGCCGCAGAAAGCCGTTGCCCAGGACCACCAGTGCCTGCTTTACCGAATCGCGGAGGCGTTCCCGGATACGTCCTCCCTGTTCCTCCGCCACTAGGTGGTAGCGCTCAAGCAGGCAGTCCTTCCCATCCTCTGCGCTACGGGGGAGGCGGCTGCGATGGAGGAGACGGAACAGGAGGGCGAAGTCCGCCAGATGCTCTCCCTCCATCATCTGCTGGAGGTCGAACTCCACGTAGGTGGGCCGGGCGGTATGCAGGGACTCGCGCAGGAGCCGCAGCCTATAGCCGTTGGTCACGATGCCCCACAGGTGCTCGGTACGGTTCAGGTATTCCTGCACCAAAGCATGGGGCGATAGGCGGGGGCGGCCGGTGGGGGAGCGACGATCCAGGAGCTGGCGGCAGCCTACGATGTGGACGGGCGGGGAGGCCTCGTCCTTCCCGGCGCGGTGGGAGATGGCGAACGTCTGTCCCCCCACGAGGGAGGCACGGGGCTGGTAGGAAAGCTCGTAGCCCAACACCCGCAGCAGGGGGATGAGCCAGCGTTCGCGGGTGTCGGAGGTGGCGGGGGCATCCTCGGGGAGGCGAGCGAGCAAGCGCTGGAAGGTGTCCCAAAAAGCGCGAGCATCGCTCCAAGCGCGGTGGATCTCGTCCGTGAGCCGCCTCCCCTTATCCAGCCCGAAGTCCCCCGCGCACTGCCCGGGAGCTTCGCCCTGGGCGATCTGATCCAGGATTTCGGCAGAGAGGAGGCTGCCCTCCAATCTCACCGTGGGGAAGTTCATCCGCCCACCCCCTTGGGGACAGGAAGGAGAACGTAAAGGCCGAGCACGTCCGGCGGTTCATGGGGCACTACCCGTAACCGGGCCTCGCGGGTGATGCGCCGCACGCGGCGGTGGGCCTCCTCGAGGGCGCGGCCGCGTTCCCTCAAGATGCTGGACAAGGATTCCTGCAACTTGGGCCGGGAAAGCCACTCCAAGGCCTCCTCCAAGAACTCACGCCGCTCCTCTGGAGACACGTTGGCCCGAGGACGTGCCTGGGCCATGAGCGCGCGACCTTCCTCCGGGGACAGCCACTCGGCGGACTCGGGATGCCCCCGAAAGGCGGCCACATAGGCTTCCTCGGCCAGGGTGGGGGTAGCGCGGCCTTGTTCCTCCAAGAGGAAGCGGAGGCGCAATACCAGAAGGGTGGTGCGCCGGGAGACCACATCGGTGCGGATGACCCCACAGCGGGCAGCCGGGGGAGCTTCGATATCAGCATTTAAGGCGGCCTCCAGGAAGTACTCCGAAAGGCCCGCCACCAAAGGGTGGTTGCGGCCCACCGGGGTCGCACCTTCAGGGGCGGGCATGTCGAAGGAGATCTGCCATTCCTCGGGGACCTCGCCCAGCAGACTGCGGACGAGTTCAGGCAGGCGAGAAGTCGTGATCACCCATACCTTCTCGTTTTTCCTGCGGATCGGCACCCCGAGCCTATCGCAAGCAGCCTTCACGAATCGCTCCACGGCTTCGGGGTCTCCCAAGACCTTGTCCGTCTCCTCAAGCTCCCGGCGGACCTCATCGGGCTTTATTGCGCGCTGGGCGAAGCGGCTGCGGCTCTCCCGCTCACGCTCTGCGTCGCGGTCCCACTCCAGGTGGAAACTTTTGACCACGGATTCCTCGAACAGGGAGGGCTGCCACACTGCCTCCCGCTCGCCACTGCGAAACATGAGAGCCTGAATCACGGATTCCATGACGCGCTCGCTGGCCCGAGGGACGGGCACGTAGATGCGGAGCGTGCGGTGGATCTTGCGGGCTTTACGCAAAAGGACGTCGAGCACTGCCCCATCGATCGGGTTATCCCGCCCGTACAGGACCACCGCCTTCACTTTGGCGGCCCGTTGCCCGAACCGGTCCACGCGGCCCTCCCGCTGCTCGAGGCGGTTGGGGTTCCAGGGGAGGTCGTAGTGCACTACAGCAGTGAAGTGCTCCTGGAGGTTGATCCCCTCGGAGAGACAGTCGGTGGCCACGAGCACCCGGCGCGGATGATGGCTCAACTCCTCTATGCGGGCTTGTCGGTCCCCCTCTGGGAGCTCGCCGGTGACGGAGATGACCCGCACGTCCGGCCAGCGAACCGACAGACGCCTCGCGAGGGCCTCGGCCACGTAATCGCTGGTGGCGATATAACGGCACCACACGATGGGGTGGTAGCCTTGGGAGATGAGCTCTTCCACCGTCTCGCCTAGTTTCTCCAGTTTGTGGTCGGCAGGGCTGTGCCGGAGCTTGGCGGCTGCGCGAGCAAATTCGCGCAGCTTTCGGCGATCTGAGTCCGGTAACTCCTCCTCGGCCTCCTCGACCAGGGCGGAGGGGGCTATGTCCACGGTTGCCTCCACCTCGGCGGTCTCGTAGGTGCGGTCGTAGACGTGTTCGGCAGCCCGGTCATCGTCCCAGATCCCCTCTTCCCCCTCCAGTTTCTGAAGGCGCTTGAGGCGTCCCTGCAAGGCGGCCTCGGCAGCGGCCGGGCTGGACATGACACAGCGCAGCAGGGCCAGGGCCGTCCAGTAGCGAAGCCGCTTCCTCCAACCACTCAAGGTCTCGGCCGAACGGACGAGACCCCGGGCGAACTTCCATACGTCCAAGAACAGCTCCCGGTACTCAGGGGAGAGCGGGTAGTCGACTTCCTTGCTCTCGCGTTCGGGGAAGTGGGTCTCCTTGCCGAGCCAGCGGATGACATCTGCCCGACGGCGCTGCACGAAGTGCCGCGCAAGAGCGTCCCTCTGGTCGGCGGTAAGCCCGTTTAAGTCGTAGGTCTCAAACTCTGGGTGCAATAGCCCCAGGAGCGAGAGGAACGACTCCTCTATTCCGCTATGGGGGGTGGCGGTAAGGAGGACCAGGTGGCGGCCAGGATCAGCAGCTAACGTCTGCAGTAGCTCGTACCGCTGTTGTTGCACCCTTCCCTGCCCGGAGGGGCGCGCACAGCCGTGGGCCTCATCAACGATCACAAAGTCCGGGCAATGGTGGAGGAAGGCATGTCGGTGCCTAGGGGACTTGGCATAGTCGACGCTGACCACGATGTGCTTGAAGTAAGAGAACACGCTTTGGTCTCCCCGGGGGAGCTTGCGTTCCAGGCGGGCGGCGGTGCCGGAGCGGATAACCACGGCTTCGATGTGGAACTTCTCGGCGAGTTCCCGCTGCCATTGATCCGTGAGATAGGGCGGGCAGAGAACGCATATCCTGTCGATTTCACCCCGATCCAGGAACTCCCGGGCAATCAGGGCGCCTTCGATCGTCTTTCCTATGCCCACGTCGTCGGCGATGAGCACCCGCACAGGGGCGAGCCGCAACGCCATGAGGAGGGGGACGTACTGGTAGGGTCGCGGCCGAACCGAGATGCGGCCGAGGGAACGGAACGGCCCTGCGCCATCCCGGAGGCTCAGCCGAGCCGCTTCCCAAAGAAGTCGGGCGGACACGAAATCGCCAGCACGATTGGGCTCTGGAACTGGGAATGAAGCCGATTCCACCCGTTCCAAACCGAGGTTAACTAGCGGAAGGTAGATACCCGTTGTTTCCGTACTGCCCGCTCCCAGTGGTCGAAGCAGAAGTACCCGCGAATCAGGGGAAGGGAGAACCACCCACTCCCTATCCCGACACCTAACCAG
>DQVA01000162.1 GCA_015661965.1 Candidatus Bipolaricaulota bacterium | reverse complement strand
GGAGAAGAGCTCGTCCTTGGGCGCGAGCTCCACCAGCTTCCCTAGATACATCACCGCCACCCGATGGCTCACGTGGCGCACCACAGAAAGGTCGTGGGCGATGAAGAGATAAGTGAGGGAGAGCTGGTCCTGCAGGTCCATGAGCAGGTTCAGGATTTGGGCTTGGATGGACACGTCCAGGGCGGTAACCGGCTCGTCGCACACGATGAACTCCGGCCCCACCGCCAGGGCCCGGGCGATCCCCACCCGCTGCCGCTGGCCCCCGGAGAGCTCGTGGGGGTAGCGGTTGAGGAACTTAGGGGAAAGGCCAGCAAGCTCCACCACCTCGGCCAGGCGGGCCTTGAGGGCCTTCCCCTTGATCAGGCCGTGGATGCGGATGGGATCGGCCACGATCTGGCCCACCGTCTTGCGGCGGTTCAGGGAGGAGCTAGGGTCCTGGAAGATCATCTGCATCCTCTTGCGCAGCGCCTTCAGGCGCCTGCCCCGCAGGCGGACGAGGTCCTGGCCATCGAACAGCACCTCGCCGGCGGTGGGCTCCAGGAGCCTGATGGCGACCCGGCCAGTGGTGGTCTTCCCCGAGCCGGACTCCCCCACCAGGCCCAGGGTCTCCCCGCGGGAGATCGAGAAATCCACCCCGTCCACCGCCCGGATCACCCGCCGATCGAACAGCTGGGCGAACCAATCGGCGGCCGCCGGGAAATGCTTTTTCAGGCCCCGTACCTCTAGCAAGGCCCCAGCGGTCATCGGGGCTCACCCGCCTTCCAACAGGCCACCCGGCGGCCGGGGGAAAAGTCCACAAGCGGGGGCTCCTCCCGCCAACAGCGCTCGTCGGCCAGCCGGCACCGGGGGCAGAAATTGCACCCCGGGGGCAGGCTGATCAGGTCCGGCACCTCCCCGGGGATGGAGTCCAGCCGGGACACCCCCCCTTCCAGCGGGGGGATGGAGTTAAGCAATCCGCGGGTGTAGGGGTGCAAAGTACGGTCGTAAAGCCCGGTCACCGGCGCCTCCTCCACGATCTTCCCCGCGTACATGATCACCACCCGATCGCAGAAGGTGGCCACCACCGAGAGGTCATGGGTGATGAGAAAGGTACCCATGCCGAACGCTTGCTTGAGCTCCTGCACCAGCTCGAAGATCTGGGCCTCGATGGTCACGTCCAAGGCGGTGGTGGGCTCGTCCAGGATCAACAATTGGGGGCTACAGGAGATGGCCATGGCGATCAACGCCCGCTGGCGCATGCCGCCGGAGAACTGGTGCGGATAGTGCTTGACCCGTTGCTCCGGCTCGGGGATGCCCACCTGCCTCAACAGTTCCACCGCCCGCCTCCACCGCTCCTGGCGGGATAGGCCCAGGTGGAACCGAAGTACCCGGGTGATCTGCTCCCCAATGGTCAGGGTGGGGTTGAGGGAGGAGAGGGAGTCCTGGAACACCATGGCGATGTCCCTGCCCCGGATTCTCCGCATCTGACGCTCGGATTTGGCGAGCAGGTCCTCCCCCCGGAACATGATCCTCCCCGACTCGATCCGGCCCGGGTTCTCGATGAGCCGCATCACCGACAGGGCGGTGACCGTCTTGCCGGAGCCCGACTCGCCCACCACCCCCAGGGACTCCCCGTGGGCGAGCTGGAGGCTGTTTCCGTCCACCGCCTTCACCACCCCCAGCTCGGTGTAAAACCTGGTCACCAGATCCTCGACGACAAGGAGCGGTTCGGTCACCGGCGTACCCTCCGTGCCTGCCTGGGATCGAGGGAGTCCCGCAGCCCATCCCCTAATAGGTTGAATCCCAGGATGCCCAGCGTGATCAGCCCTCCCGGAACGATCACGTACCACCACGCCCCCCAGAACAGGTAGTCGCGGGCCTCGTTGAGCATCAGGCCCAAGCTGGGCCGGGGCGGCTGGAGCCCCAGGCCCAAGAAGCTCAACGAGGCGCTGGTGAGCACGGTAGTGGCCATCATCAACGAGCCCTGCACGATGATGGTGGGGATGGTGTTCACCAGCACTTCCCGGGTGAGGATGCGGAAACCCGAGGCCCCGGTGACCTTGGCCGCCGCCACGTAGTCCTCCGCCATCTCCTGCAGCACCACCGCCCGCATCACGCGGGCGAAGCGGGGCGAGTAGGTGATGGCGATCACCAGCATGATCTTCACCATGTTGCTGAGCACGAGCGGCCCTATCCTGAAGCTGCCGATCCCGAACGCCCCCACCAGGGCGATGGCGAGCACCAAGGTGGGAAAGGAGAGCATGATGTCCACGCTGCGCATGATGAGCTCGTCCACCCAGCTGCCCTTCATGTAGCCGGCTATCGCCCCCATGGCCACCCCCAGCACCATGGCGATGGCGATGGAGCCCACCGCTAGCTGCAAGAGGGTTCTGGTCCCGTACAGGGCCCGGGACAGGATATCCCGCCCGAACTTATCGGTGCCCAGGAGGAACAGGCGGCCGTCGGCATCCCGGGATAGCGGCGGCATGGGATTGCGCACCCCACGCGGGGCATCGAACTGCTCCACCGGGTTATAGGGGGCCAGCAGCGGGGCAAAGATGGCCATGATGGCGTAGCCCAGCACTATGGCCGCCCCTGCCAGGGACAGTTTGTTCCGCTTGAAATTGTGCCAGAACTCCTGCAGGAGCGACCGGTGTGCCCCCAGTTCATATTCGCCGGTCTGAATCCCTCGCTTGCTCATGTGCCTACTCCGCCGCCCCATAACGGATCCGGGGGTCCAAAACCCCGTAAAGCAGGTCCACCCCCAGGTTGATCGCGATCCTCAGCACCACGATGAACAGCACCACCGCCTGGATCACCGGGAAGTCGCGGCGGAAGATCCCGTTGATCACCAGGTTCCCCATCCCGGGGATGTGGAACACCGTCTCGGTGACGATGGCCCCGCCCAACAGGTATCCGATGGAGTTGCCGATCACGGTGACCACCGGGATGAGCGCATTCTTCACGATGTCGCGCCGGACGATGTTGGGCCAGCTCACCCCCATGGCCCGGGCGGTGCGCACGTAGTCCTGCCCCATCACGTCCAGCATGGCCGAGCGCATCATGCGCATGATAATGGCGGCATAGGCCGTGCCCAACGCGATGGCCGGGAGCAGGAGGTGCAACAGGTTGTGCCCCAAGTCCCTGGAGACGGGCACGAACCCCCCTGCCCCCCAGGGCTGCCTGAGGTACACCCCCACCAGCAGGATGAGCAGGATGCCCAGGAAG
>DQVA01000016.1 GCA_015661965.1 Candidatus Bipolaricaulota bacterium | reverse complement strand
TCCATGACCGCGTGTTTTGGCTTGCCGTCAAGAACACCTTTATCTTCAGCTTAGGCTCCACACTTATCACTTTCCTTTTCGGGTTCATCAGCGCGTGGTGCCTCTCCCGAATCGACCGCGGGGGCACTTTCTTCAGAACTCTGGTGATGCTCCCTTGGGCTGTCCCTCTGATCGTATCGGGGTTCATCTGGGGATGGATGTTCAACCCCACGTACGGGGTCATAAACGACATCCTATTGAAGCTAGGGGCCATAAAGTCGCCATTGGACTTCACCGCGAACCCCGAGCTGGCGATGTTTAGCGTGATCCTGGCGGACGCCTGGACCAGGATCCCGTTCCTGACCATCCTTGTCCTGGCCGGGCTTGAACGCATCCCTGCGGAACTCTATGAAGCCGCCAGGATTGACGGTGCGGATATCTTTCACGAGCTCCGCCACATCTCCATCCCCATGGTGAGGGGCCCCCTTCTCACCGGGTTGTTGATAACCTCGGTCTTTTCCTTCCGCTCCATCGACGCCATCTTTTCCATGACTCAGGGAGGGCCGGCCAAGGCCACCTACGTTTTGGGCCTCTACACCGTGGACAACATCTACCGTTTCCTCAACTTCGGGCGGGCGGGGGCGATAAGTGTCATGTTGCTTGTGTTTTGTTCTCTAATCGCTAGTGGGTTTGTGTATTTCCTGCTCAAGGAGGAGCGATGGTCCTGAGGAGATGGGCGGCCAACATCGTGGCTCACAAAGCCACTGCCTACGTGGTTTTGAGCTTGATCTTCGTGGTTCTTTTATTCCCCATCTTCTGGACTTTCATCACGTCCTTCAAAACGCTGGAAGAAACGTTCCGTTGGCCCCCGACCTACTTCCCCCACCGATTCACGTTCGAGGCCTACTTTGGCGGAAGGCGCGGTATCCTCACGGGCTCACCGGTGCCGGTTTACCTCATGAACTCCCTCATTATCTCCCTCGTCACATCTTTCGTGGTCACGGCCGCGGGCATCCTCACCGCATACGGGCTCGTGCGCTACCCCTTCAGAGGCAGCAAGACCGCGTTGGTACTGTTCCTTTTGACCCGGTTGATACCTCCGATCGCGTTGCTTTTACCGTTTTACTTGATCCTGAGGTATCTAGGCCTGATCAACACCCGAACCGGGGTGATCTTCTACACCATCTACCTCTGCTACCCCCTGGTGGTGTGGATGTTGAAGTCCTTCTTCGAGGCTTTTCCCGGGGAACTCATCGACGCCGCGCTGGTGGACGGGGCCAGCCGTATCGGTGCCCTCATCCGGGTGGTGATCCCCACCATGGCGACCGGGATCAGCGCGGTGGCCATCATCGCGTTCCTTTGGACGTGGAACGAATTCCTAGCACCTTTTATCTTCATCAACTCCGACGTGCTGAAGCCGATCACGGTGGGAATATACTACTTTGTGGGTGACGAGCTAACCTACTGGAATACCTTAGCTGCCGCCGGTGTGTTAGCCATAATCCCCGGCATCGCTTTCTTCATCGTGGCGCAACGATGGATCGTCAAAGGGCTCACGGCCGGGATGGGGAAGACATGAGCGGTGTAATGACCCGTCGCTTTGCGTCGCCTCCTCTTTATATCCAAGGGCCGAACCTGCTCCCGCAGTGCGGGGCGTTCCTCAAGCGAGTGGGTACCTGTCTCGCAGTCATCGCTGACGCCACCGTCGAAGCGATCATCCGCGAGCCCCTAGAGCAAGCGGCGGAAGAGTCTGATCTGAAACTGTTCTTTCTGCGGTTCAATGGAGAGTGTGAGCGCGGGGAGGTGGAGAGACTCGTGTCCTTGTGTGAAGGCGTGGACGCCGTGGTGGGCGCCGGCGGGGGCCGAGCAATAGACACCGCCAAGCTGGTGGGAGATTGCTTGGGGATACCAACAATTTCTTGTCCCACCCTGGCTTCCACGGACGCCCCGGTGAGCCGAATCGCGGTCATCAATCGCCCCGACGGCTCGGTGGAGGAAATTCGCCTCCTGGCTCACTCACCATCGCTGGTTCTGGTGGATAGCCAGATCATCGCCGGGGCCCCTCTCCGGTATTTAGTGGCAGGGATGGGCGACGCCATGGCGACTTGGTTCGAGGCCCGAGCGTGCTGGCACGCGAGGGGAAGGACCCCGTTTGGGGAGACTCCCACTTGGGCAGGGATCTCTTTAGCGCGTCAATGCTGGGAAAACCTAAGGAGGCACGCTCGGGAAGCCCTCTCCCAAGCCAAAAGGGGTGTGGTGGGCGAAGCCCTGGAGACGGTGATCGAGACCAACATCCTCCTGAGCAGCCTCGGATTCGAAAACGGAGGCCTGGCTCTGGCCCACGCAATTCACAACGGACTGACTCAGATCCCTTCAACCTATGGAGCATTACATGGCGAGAAGGTGGCATATGGGTTGTTGGTGCAATGCGTGGCTGAGGAGGCTGAAGAGACCGAGGAAGTGTTGACGCTCCTCCTTGACCTCGGCCTTCCCGTCACCTTGGAGGATTTAGGGCTAAAGCGGAACGAGGACTTTCTCCACCGGCTGGTGAACCACGTATTCGAGAAAGAGGCAAACAAATTGGCAAACGAGCCCGTTCGCCTTTCCCCGGAGGGACTTCTGGACGCCTTGCTTAGCGCTGATGCCCTGGGACGTGCGGCCAAAGGCCGTGGGGGGTAAGAGTGAGCGAGATAATGCGGTTGCACCCGCGGGACAACGTGGCCTTGGCCCTGGAGCCCCTTCCCCGGGGCAAGGTCGTTTCGGTGGCGGACGTTTCCGTTCGCCTGCGGGATCCGATCCCCTACAGCCACAAGGTCGCCCTTTCGCCCGTACCCCCAGGGGGACGGATCGTCAAATACGGTTACCCCATCGGGAGAGCCACCCGTCACATCTCTCCTGGGGAACACGTGCACATCCACAACGTGGAGAGCGGCCGGGGCCACGGCCACGGGGCCATGCCGGCGGAGGAACCCCCGGGCCCCCCGGTTCCCCGGTTTCCCTCCGACCGCTTCCTCGGGTTCCGCCGCCCCAATGGGAGGGTGGGCGTGCGCAACCACGTATTGGTGTTGGCCTCAGTCCACTGTGTCAACGGGGTGGTGGAGCGTATCGGCTGGGAAGTTCCGGGGGTGGTAGCGCTGCCGCATATCTACGGATGTTCGCAGCTGGGAGAGGATTTGGCCCAAACGCTCCGGGTGTTACGTGGATACGCCGCCCACCCCAATGTGGGGGCCGTGCTTCTGGTGGGCTTGGGATGTGAGACCCTCCCCACCGCAGACCTGGTGGATAGCCTTCGGGAAGAGGGGCACCGGGTGGAACTGTTGCTGGTGCAAGAGGTCGGGGGGAGCCGCGCTGCGGTGCGAAGGGGAAAGGAACTGGCCACCCAGCTTCTGGGGGAGGTGGGGGAACTCCGCCGGGAGCCGGTGTCCCTTTCCGAGCTGATAGTGGCGGTGGAGTGCGGCGGCTCGGACGCCTGGTCCGGGGTAACGGCCAACCCAGTGGTGGGGGCGGTGGCGGACGCGGTAGTGGCCCACGGGGGCACGGTGATTATGTCCGAGGTGACGGAGTTCATCGGTGCGGAACACATCCTGGCGGCACGGGCCGCCTCGCCCAGGGTGGCGGAGGAGCTCCTGCGGGCCGTGGCCCGGAGGGAGGGGGTGGCCAAAGGGATGGGGGTGGACCTTCGGGGGGCGCAACCGAGCCCGGGAAACATGGAGGGAGGGCTGACCACCATCGAGGAGAAATCCCTAGGGGCTATTGCCAAAGGGGGGACCACCCCGGTACGGGAGGTGGTGCCGTATGGGACGAGGCCCTCGAGCCGGGGACTGGTGATCATGGATACCTCCGGCAACGACCTGGAATCGGTTACTGGGATGGTGGCCGGTGGAGCCCAGGTGGTCCTTTTCACCACCGGTCGGGGGACTCCGGTGGGGAACCCCATCGCTCCGGTGATAAAGATCTCCAGCAACACCCCTCTGTACGAACGGATGCGGGACGATCTGGATTTCGACGCCGGGCCCGTGCTACGGGGGAAGCCGGCGGGGGAGGTGGCCGAGGGGCTCGCGGCCCTCCTTTTCGAGGTTATCGGGGGACAGCCCACCCGGGCCGAGGAGTGGGGTCACCGGGAGTTTGCTATCGAGCCCCGCGGCCCCCGGGTATGAGGGGGAGGGGGATGAGGATAGAACGTTATGAGCTCTTCCCTGTCCCGCCCCGATGGCTTTTCCTGCGGGTGGAGACCACGGATGGCCTTGTGGGTTGGGGGGAGCCGGTGGTGGAGGGCCGGGTGAGAACGGTGATGGCGGCGGTGCGGGAACTCATGGAGAAATACGTGCTCGGGATGGACATCTCCCGCATCGAGGACGTGTGGCAGGTCCTCTACCGCGGCGGCTTTTACCGGGGCGGGCCGATCCTCATGAGTGCCCTGGCGGGCATCGATCAAGCCCTGTGGGATCTGAAGGGAAAGGCTCTGGGAGCACCGGTGTACGAGCTCCTCGGCGGGCCATGTCGGGATCGGGTCCGGGTATATCGCTGGGTGGGCGGGGACGAGCCCGATGAGGTGGCCGAGGAGGCCAGGTCCCAAGTGAAGTTGGGATTCACCGCCCTGAAGATGAACGTGGCGGGCAAGCTGGAGTCCCTTCCGGGGGCTTCGCATATCCGAAGGATAGTGACCCGGATCGCCCGGGTCCGGGAGGCCGTGGGGGAGGGGATCGATTTGGCTCTGGACTTCCACAGTCGGGTATCTCCGGCCCTGGCGCCCCGCCTCATCCTTTCCCTCGACGAGCTGTCCCCCTTCTTTTATGAGGAACCCGTAATCCCATCCCTCGTGTCACGCCTGCGACACCTGAAATCCCTTACCGTGGTGCCTCTGGCCTTCGGGGAAAGGCTCTACAGCCGATGGGATTTCGCCCCCTTCCTGGAAGCGGGGGTGCTGGACATAGCCCAGCCCGACCTTTCCCACGCGGGGGGGATCAGCGAGTGCCGCCGCATCGCCGCCCTGGCCGAGACCTATGGGGCCTTGGTAGCCTTTCATTGCCCCTTGGGGCCCATCGCCCTGGCGGCCAGTATCCAGGTGGCCGCGGCTGTCCCCAACTTCCTCATCCAGGAGACCAGCCTGGGGATCCATTACAACGAAGGAGTGGAGCTCACCGATTACCTTTCCGATCCGGGGGTTTTCACATTGGAAGGGGGATACATCCCCCTGCCCCGGGGTGCGGGCCTCGGCATCGCGGTGGACGAGGGGGCGGTACGCGCCGCGTCCGCAAGGAAAACCGATTGGACCAATCCTGTATGGAGGGGGCGAGATGGGAACCTACTCGAATGGTGAGCGGGCCGCGGGGGGCCCCGGGATCTTCTCGCTGGAGGGGAAGGTGGCATTGGTCACCGGGGGTAGCCGGGGGCTGGGGAGGGGAATCGCGTTGGCGTTGGCCCGGGCCGGCGCCGACGTGGCGGTGGCCAGCCGCAACGCTCGGGCCCTGGAGGGAGTGGCCCGGGAGATCCGCGGCCTCGGCCGCCGGGGTATCGCGGTGACGGCGGACGTGGCCCAGGTGAAGGAGGTCCGGAAGATGGTGGCCGAGGCCCTCTCCGCCTTCGGGAGACTGGACATCTTGGTGGATGCCGCCGGGGTCAACCAACGGACCCCTTCCCTGGAGGTAACGGAGGCGCTCTGGCACTTCATCGTGGACATCAACCTTAAGGGTACTTTCTTCGCTTGCCAGGCCGCGGCGGAGGCGATGCGGGAGGGGGGCGGGGGAAGCATCATCAACATCGCCTCCCTGCTTTCGGGGGTGGGGATCCCTACCCTCGCGCCGTACGCGGCGAGCAAGGCGGGGGTGGTGGGGCTCACCCGGGTCCTAGCGGCCGAATGGGGCCCCCACGGCATCCGGGTGAACTGCATCGCCCCCGGATATTTTCGTACCGATATGACAAGGGCCCTTTTCGAGGACCCCGATTGGTACGCCCGCCTGAGGCGTCAGGTTCCTCTGGGGAGGGAGGGCTTCCCCGAGGACCTCGCGGGCGTCGCGGTCTTTTTGGCATCCGACGCCTCGGCCTATCTCACCGGACAGGTCATTTACGTGGACGGGGGATTCATATCCTCCCGGGAAAGCTGATGGGAATGGCGAGGAGGTGACATGCGGAAGGAGGAAGTCCTGGAACGGCTGCGATCGTCCGGTGCCCTGGGGATCATCCGGGTGGGGACATCCGGCGATCTCATCCGGATCGCCACCGCCCTGCGAGAGGGAGGGCTCTCCTGTATCGAGATCACCATGACTACCCCTGGGGCGCTCAGGGCCATCGAGAAGGCGCGGGAGGAGCTTCCGGAGGTGGTCATGGGGGCGGGGACGGTGTTGGACGCGCCTACCGCCCGGCAGGCGATACTGGCAGGGGCGCAGTTTTTGGTGACACCCACGGTGGCCCTGGACGTGATCGAGGTGGCCCATCGGTACGGGGTGCCGGTGATCCCGGGGGCGATGACCCCCACTGAGATCCTGGCGGCTTGGGAGGCAGGGGCGGACATGGTGAAGATGTTCCCGGCCAGTGTGCTGGGGCCGGGGTTCATCAAGGCCGTCCAGGGGCCACTTCCCCAGATCCCGTTAGTGCCCACCGGGGGGATAACGGCGGAGAACGCGGGGGAGTTCATCCGGGCCGGGGCGGCGGTGGTGTGTGCCGG
>DQVA01000222.1 GCA_015661965.1 Candidatus Bipolaricaulota bacterium | reverse complement strand
GTACCCCGGCACCAGCAAGAAGAGAGAGGGGAAGCGCCGCCTCACTTGGGCCAGGGCGTCGCCCGCGGTGGCCCCTACCACCCCCCCGATCGCGCTGTAGCCGCACTCCCCGATGAGCCCCTCCCCCCAGCGAGCCACCGCCTCTGCCACGTGCAGGTAGAAGGGGCGGTCCGGCGCCGGCAGCTCCTGCAACTCGGCCGCCGTTGGGTTGGAGGTGCGGATGAGCACAAACAGGCCCTTCTCCCCCCGCTCAAGATAGGGGAGGAAGGGCGAAAGCGCGTCGACGCCGAGGTACGGGTTCAGCGTCAGGAAGTCGGCCTCAAAATCGCCCTCGAAGTGGGCCCGGGCGTACATCGCCGCGGTGGAGGCGATGTCCCCACGCTTCACATCCCCGATCGCGATCGCCCCCCGGGCGCGGATGTGGCACAGCGTGGCTCGATAGCAGACGAGCCCCTCAACCCCCAAGGCCTCGTAGTGGGCGATCTGGACCTTGTAGCAGGCCACCACGTCCAGGGTGGCGTCGACGATCCCTCGATTGAACTTCAGGTACGCATCCGCAAGGGAACCCGCAGTGCGGAGGAGTCCCTGGGGGAGGAGTTCTGGGGAGGGATCTAGCCCCAGGCACACCGGCCCCCGAGCTTCAACCGCCTCGTATAACCTCTCGATGATCACGAAAATCACGCCCCTTTACTGCCCCATCGAGGTAGATCACCTCACCCCGGTGCAGGGTGGCCCACACCCGACCCGAGAGGCGCGCCCCGAGGAGCGGAGTGTTGGCACTCTTGGAGTAGAAGAAGTCTTCGCCCGCCGTGAACTCCTCGTCGGAAAAGAGCACGAGGTCCGCGTCGTAGCCCACGCGGATAAGGCCTTTCCTGAGGCCCAGGATCCGAGCGGGCCCCAGGGAGAGATAGCGGGAGAGCTCCGGAAGGGAGATGGTCCCGGGCGCGACGAGCCGCGTGTAAAGGAGAGAAAAGGCGAGTTCGATCCCCGAGATACCCGGGGCCCCGGCGGCCTTGTCCGGTGGGGTGTGGGGGGCGTGGTCGGTGGCGATGGCATCGATCGTCCCCCCTTTTAAGGCTTTTACCAGGGCCTCCCGGGTTTCCCGCTCTGGGAGGGGCGGGTTCACGGGGTAGTCCCCCTCCTCTCGCGTGAGGCAAAGGTGGTGGGGCGTGACCTCGCAGCTTACCGGGAGCCCCCGCTCCTTGGCCAGGGACACGAGCTCGAGGCCCCCGGGGGTGCTTATGTGGGCGAGGTGCAGGCGGCAGCCGGTGCGACGGCAGAGCCACAGGTCCCGGCCCACCATGAGCTCCTGGGACAGCCCGCGGTCCGCGAGCCCCCCGAACTCGCAGTGGGGGTAGACGGTGCGCTCCAGCGCGGCGGCCTTGCGGCAAGCCCGCAGCATCAGCTCATGGTCTTCTACTCCCTTTCCGTCGTCGGAGAAGGCCCACACCCAAGGGGCGAGGGCCTCCAGCGGGGAGAGCTCCTCCCCCCTAAGGTCCACGGTGATGGCCCCCACGGGATAAACCTCCACCAGCCCTATCTCCCGCGCCCTCTCCAGCATATACCGGGCCACCTCGGGGGAGTCGCAGACGGGGTCGGTATTGGGCATGAGGGAGACGCAGGTGAACCCCCCGTGGGCCGCGGCCCGCGCCCCGGAGAGGAGGTCCTCCTTCTCGGGGAAGCCGGGGTCGCGGAAGTGGGCATGGAGGTCCACGAAGGCGGGAAGCGCCGTTCGCCCCTCCCCTTGCAGGACGGGGACCCCGCGGGGAGCAGGAAGCTTCCGCCCCAGGGCCCATATGCTCCCGTCCCGGATCAGAATATCGCCGACCAGCTGGTGGTCGGCGTCCACGATCCGCACGTCCTTTACAAGTAACGTGTTCACACCGTCACATATTCACCGCAGTAAAAACACTTGTACCTTTTCGCTTCCCTATCCACCAAGGTGAAGATGGAAGGGGAATAGCTTTCGGTAGAGGTGATGCAGCGGGGGTTCTTGCAGCGGATGAGGCCCACCACCCGCTCCGGTAACCCGGGTTTCACCTTGCGGACCACCTGCCCGCCCTCGATGTAGTTCACGGTTATCCCGGCATCCAGGAGCGCCAGCTTGGTGAGGTCGAGGTCCAGGGCCTCCGAAACCTTGATCATGTCCTTGCGGGCCATCTTGGTGCTGGGGACGTTCATGAGCAGTGCCACCGGGTACTCCTGCCCCGCCAGACCCAGCTCCTTGAAGATCCGGAGACCGCCTCCAACCCGGATGTGGTCCAGCACGATCCCAACCTGGATCCGATCCACCTTGAGCATTCAGGCCACCCCCAAAAGGCTGGTGATCAACGCCATGCGCGCGAACATCCCCAGGCGCGCCTGTTGGAAGTAAACCGCCCGCTCGTCCTCGTCCACCTCGGGGGAGATCTCCGTGACCCGGGGGAGGGGGTGCATCACGATCAGGTCCCCCTTGGCCGCCCTCAGCTTCCCCGGCGTGAGCACGTAGGCATCCCGGAGCCTGAGGTAATCCTCCTCGTTGAAGAACCGCTCCTTTTGGATCCGCGTCATGTAGAGGACATCTGCCTGCTTTAGGCCCTCTTCCATCCGGGTGGTCTCGTGGAGCTCGACGTCCTCCCTCAGGTCCAGCACTTCCCCCTTCACGTGGTCCGGGAGGCGGAGCTCCTCGGGGGAGATCAATATGAAGCGCGTGCCCGGATAGCGGGCCAGGGCCTTGATGAGGGAGTGTACCGTGCGGCCATACCGCAGGTCGCCGCAGAAGGCCACGATGAGGCCATCCAGGCGCCCCTTGTAGGTGACGATGGTGAAGAGGTCGGTCAGGGTCTGGGTGGGGTGCTCGCGGGCCCCGTCCCCACCGTTGATCAGGGGCACGGGCGAGTAGAGGGCGGCGAGCTTGGCCGCCCCCTCCTTGGGGTGGCGGATCACGATGAGGTCGGCGTAGCCCCCCACGGTGCGGATCGTGTCCGCGAGCGACTCCCCCTTGGCCACGGAACTGGTGGCCGGGTCGGCCACGGTGATGACCCGTCCCCCGAGGCGCAGCATCGCCGCCTCGAAGGAGAGGCGGGTGCGGGTGCTGGGCTCGTAGAACAGGGTGGCCATGAGCTTGCCGGAGCAGGCCGATGAGAACGCAGCCGGATCGTCCTTGATCCTGTGGGCGAGAGAGAAGAGGTCGGCGTATTTGGCGGGCGGGAGATCCAGGGCATCAATAAAATGCCGGCTGTGTGAAGCCGGCATCGTCGTCATCCCTTCCCGGTCCATGCCGGGACAACATTGTACTACTCTTTTGCCCCGGGGCAAACGGAGGCCTCCGTCACCCCAGCCGCTACACCGCCCCACGTATCCTCGCTACACGTCCACTGGAGTTGGGGGGTCCGGCCCCTGCTCAGGACGGCAACCAGCGTTGGAGTTCCGGCTCCAGGTTTTCACGTAAAGCCGTGGCGGCTGCATCGGCCTCCTCCGCGAGGACGGCCCTTGCCCTCGCCATCCTATCCAGGAAGAGGGGATCCCTTATGCCCAAACAATTGGCGTCCACGTTGTACAGGGCGGCCCGCACCGCCGCCAGGGCCAGGGCCCCGGCCGAGGCCAGGTCGCTCCTCGCGCTTTTAGGACACCGGCGGGTGAACTCCCTGGCCAGGGCGAGGACATCCCGGGAAAGCTCGGCCGTCCGCAAGGGGACCTCCGCCGCCTCCTGCAAGGCCGCTTGCAGGGCTTTCCCCCTCTCCTCCCGTTCCCGTTCGGTCCCGGTGGGCAGCTTGAGGGCCGCGTCCACCCGGTCGTAGGCCTCGATGTCCCGCTGGGCCAGAGACAGTAGCCCTTCCCGCAGTTCCGCAGCCTTGGAGATCGTCTCCTTGACCTCCTCGCCGCGGCGGCCGGCGAGCTCGGCCACCATCCCCACCAGGGCAGCGGCCATGGCCCCGGCCAGGGCC
>DQVA01000084.1 GCA_015661965.1 Candidatus Bipolaricaulota bacterium | reverse complement strand
GACTACCTCCTGGACGTCCGCAACTTCCGCACCGAGGACAAGGGCTGGCTCATCCGGGAGGTGTACCGGATGAGCAAGCAGCGGTTCGCCTTGGCCCGCCGGCTGGTGGCCGAGGAGGAATGGGACCTGTTCGCCATGGTGGACATGGGGCCGGACCGGATCCATCACGGCCTGTGGGCCCACCATAACAACCCGGCCAGCCCGTTCAGGAACGCCCTGCTCGACTACTACCGGTTCTTGGATGAAAAGCTCGCCGAGTTCCTCTCCGTCCTGCCGGAAAACACCCAGGTGTTGGTGGTCTCAGACCACGGGGCCCAGGCGATGCGAGGTGGCATTGGGATCAACGAGTGGCTGATCCAGGAAGGGTATCTCGTGCTCAAGGAGTACCCCGAGGAGCCGACCCGCCTGGGGGAGCTGATCGAACGGGGGTTGGTGGACTGGTCCCGCACGGTGGCTTGGGGGGAGGGGGGCTACTACGGCCGGCTGTTCCTGAACGTCCAGGGACGGGAGCCCCAGGGCATCGTGCCCCCTGAGCGGTATGGGGAGCTGCAGGCGGAGCTGGCCGCGGGCCTGGTGGCCATCCCGGACGAGAAAGGGAAACCCATCGGCACCCGCGTCCTCCGCCCCCAGGAGCTGTATCGGGAAGTGCACGGCATCCCCCCGGATTTGATCGTGTACTTCGGTGACCTCCGGTGGCGATCCATCGGCACCGTGGGCTGGGGGAGGATCCACTTCCACGAGAACGACACCGGCCCGGACGACGCCAACCACGCCCCCTACGGGATCTTCATTGCCTATCCCAAACTGGACGACCGTAGCGAAACGTCCATACTGGGGCTGCGTGATCTCATACTGGCAGTCTTAGGTGATGGCTGATGGGTGATGAAAGAAGGGAAGCGGTCCTGATCCACGGGGAGATCGTCCGGGCCATCGAGACGCACCTGGCGGAGCTGGGCGCCGACTCGGTGGAGGAGTACGTGGAAGCGGTGCTGCGGGAGAAGCTCCTCGCCGCTGGGATCCTGTCCCCCTACTCCCGGGAGGAGGAGCGGGAAGTGGAAAAGCGGCTCCGGGACCTGGGCTACCTCGACTGACGCCCCTTCTCCCTGGGGACTGCCCGGGCGGTGCTCGTATAATCCCCGGGTGGAAGTGCGGATCGGCTGTTGCGGTTGGTCCTCCCTGCGGGGGGAGGAGGTGGGGGTTCCGGACTGGAAGCGGAGGTACTCTCATAAGCTACAGCTATACGCTGCCCATTTCCCCGTGGTGGAGGTGAACTCAACCTTCTATCGCCTGCCCAAGCCGGACACCGCCGCCAGATGGCGGGACCTGGCCGACCAAGTAGACGAGGCCTTCGAGTTCACGGTCAAGGTGAATCAGCAGGTGACCCACAGGTCCCGGTTCCGGGGGGAGGCGGCTCGGCGCGCCTTCTCCGAGACGGCGATGATCGCACGGCTCCTCAGGGCGCGGATCCTGCTCCTCCAGTGCCCGGCTTCCTTCGGCCCTACCCGGGAGAACGAGGCGGCGCTGCGGGATTTTTTGAGCGGGGTGGAGCGAGAGGGATTGGTGCTGGTGTGGGAGCCGCGGGGCAAATGGCGGGAGGTGCCGGACCGAGTGGCTGGCCTCTGCGAGGAGCTGGAGCTGGTGCACTGTACCGACCCGTTTCAGAGTTGGCCGCAGGTCAGTGATTTCCTCTACCTGCGGCTGCACGGCGCCCCGCCCGGGGCGCGGATGTATTATTACCGCTATACCGCCGACGACCTCAACTGGCTGAAGGGGGAACTGGCGCGGCGGGGCTCTCTTGCTTATGTTATGTTCAACAACGTGTACATGACACAGGATGCATTAGTTTTCAAGCGGTTGTGGGAGGGCGGATGAGAGGGCGCCTGGTGTGCCCTTTCTGTGGGCACGGGGAAGAACCCACCCCCCAGCCTGAGCCCTGCCCCAGCTGCGGGGTCCCACTCCGGTATGAGCTGCCCCCCTCTAAGGCGGGCTGGCGCGGGCGCGTGGGTCGCGGGGTATGGCGGTATAGGGCTTTCCTTCCCGCAGTGGAGCCGGTCTCCCTGGGGGAGGGGGGGACCCCGCTAATCCCCTCCCGCTGGCTCGGCCCGGAGCTGGGGGTGCGGCTTCACTTCAAATGGGAGGGGGCGAACCCCAGCGGCTCGTTCAAGGACCGGGGGGCGAGCGTGCTGGTGTCGGTACTCGCCGCCCTGGGGGTGCGGCGGGTGGCGGACGATTCCTCGGGGAACGCCGGGGCGGCCCTGGCCGCGTACGCCGCCCGGGCAGGACTGGGGGCAACGCTGTTCGTGCCCGCCCACGCCTCGGGGAAAAAGCTCGCCCAGATCAGAGCCTACGGAGCGCAGCTTGTGTCCGTCCCGGGGCCACGCCCCCAGGCTACCGCCGCGGCCAAACGGGCTTGCCGGGAAGACCCGGAACTGGCCTATGCTTCCCACAACGAGTCCCCCTATTTCGAGACGGGCTTGCGGACGCTGGCCTATGAACTGGTGGAGGACTTGGGTGGTGAGCCCCCCGACCACGTGCTGGTGCCGCTGGGGGGCGGTGGACTGTACCTGGGGCTGGTGCAGGGGTTTCGGGAGCTCATGGGGCTGGGCTTTCTCCCCCTCCTTCCCCGGGTGCACGCGGTCCAGGCCGAGGCCTGTGCCCCCATCGCCCGGGCGTGGCAGCGGGGGCTTGAGTTGCCGGAGCCGGTGCGGCCCGAAAGGACGATTGCCGAGGGAGTATGCATCCCCCTGCCGCCCCGCGGGCGGGAGCTCCTGGCCGGGCTCAGGGAGACGGGCGGAGTGGCCCTGGCGGTGCCGGAGGAGGAGATAGAAGCAGCATGGCGGGAGCTTCCCACCCGGGAGGGGGTTTACATCGAGCCCACCTCCGCGGTGGCGGTGGCCGGCCTGAAACGACTTTCCGCGATGGGGGTGATCAACCCCGGGGAGCGGGTGGTGGTGGTGCTCACCGGGACCGGCCTCAAACATCCCCTCAGCGACGTGTGATCTAGAGGCGTCCGGGGCAGGCTGGGCAGGGACCATGGTTCCTTGGGGCTGTGCAAGAAAGTCTGATTTGAACTTGAAAAACCTTGAATAGAACCCGGGCATCGCGTACACTTTGGGTTGGCTCCTCGAGCCGGGACGTTTTTGTTTTAGCGTCCTCTGAGTCGAGGTGAACGGAGCGAGTTATGGAACGGATCCAGACCACCTACATCGAAGACGAGATGGAGCAGTCGTACATCGACTACGCCATCTCGGTCATCCGTGGCCGGGCCATCCCCGACGTGCGGGACGGGCTCAAGCCGGTACAGCGCCGCATCCTCTACGGCATGCGGGAGCTAGGGCTGACCCCGGGCCGGCCCCACAAAAAGTGTGCCCGCATCGTGGGTGAGGTAATGGGTAAGTTCCATCCCCATGGGGACATGGCCGTGTACGAAGCGATGGTGGGCCTGGCCCAGCCCTTCTCCACCCGCTACCCCCTCATTGACGGGCAGGGGAACTTCGGCTCCATCGACGGGGACGAGCCGGCGGCCATGCGGTACACCGAGGCGCGTCTGGCCCCCATCGCCATGGAGTTCCTGGAGGAGCTCTCAGAGGACACCGTCGACTTCGTGCCCAACTTCGACGATTCCCTGCAGGAGCCGGAGGTGCTGCCGGTCAGGTTCCCGCATGTCCTCGCCAACGGGGCCTGGGGGATCTCGGTGGGGATGACCACCCAGATCCCGCCCCACAACCTGAGGGAGCTGATCCAGGCCACCCTGTACCTCATGGACCACCCCGATGCCCCCGCCGAGGAGCTGCTCCCCTTCATCCCAGGCCCGGACTTCCCCACCGGCGGCATCATCGTGGGGAAGGACGGGATCAAACAGGCCTACAAGACCGGGGAGGGGAAGCTCAAGGTGCGGGCCCGGGCGTTCGTGGAGGACGGCCGCATCGTGATCACCGAGATCCCCTACCAGGTGCGGAAGTCGACCATCCTGGAAGCCATCGCCGCCAAGGTGAAGGCGGGGGACCTGGAGGGGATCGCCGACCTCAGGGATGAGTCGGATCGAGAGGGACTGCGGGTGGTGGTGGAGCTGAAGCGGGGGGCGGATGGCCACCGCCTGCTCCGGAAGCTATACCGCCTCACCCCCCTGGAGCGCACCTTCTCCTGTCACTTCCTGGTGATCATGGACGGCGGGCCAAGGACCCTATCCCTGCCCCAGTTGATCAAGGCCTTCCTCGCCTTCCGCCGTGGGGTGGTGCGCCGCCGGACCGAACACCGCCTCAGGGTGGCCAAAGATCGGGCCCACATCCTGGAGGGGTTCCAGCTCGCCCTGGCTCACTTGGACGAGGTGATCGAGATCATCCGGGGTTCGGGCGACCCGGACGAGGCCAAGGCCCTGCTTTCGGCGGAGATCGGCCTCTCGGACAAACAAGCCGACGCGGTCATGAAGATGCGCCTGTCGCAGCTCACCCGCCTGGAGCGCCGCAAGGTGGACGAGGAGCTTGCCCAGCTCAAGAAGGACATCGCCGAGTACGAGGCCATCCTGGCCGATCCCGGCAGGCTGGACGACCTCATCCGGGCCGAGCTGCGGGGGATCGCCGAGAAATACGGGGACGAACGGCGTACCGCCATCGTGGCCGCCGAAGACGGGGAGGAGTTGGACGACTTCGAGGTCCCCCGAGTGGACATCCTCCTGTGCGTCACCTTGAAGGGATACGTGAACGCCACCGAGTGCGAGGCCTACCGGGCCCAGGGCCGTGGCGGCAAGGGCGTGATCGGCATCCGCACCAAGGACGGGGACGGCCTGCGCACCATGGTCTACGCCACCACCCACCACGATCTATTGGTGTTCACCGACCGGGCGCGGGTGTTCAAGCTGCCGGCGGCCCGGCTGTCACTGGCGGGGCGGGACTCGGTGGGCAAGAACCTGCGGCACTTCCTGGAGATGGAACCGGATGAGGAGGTGCGGGCGGTGCTGCCGGTGGAGGATTACTCCACAGGCTACCTGCTCATCGCCACCCGCCAGGGGATCGTGAACAAGAACGCCCTCACAGACTACGCCAACGCCCACACCAAGGGGATCCTGGCCCACTCTGCCCCTGCGGACGACCGGTTGGTGGAGGTGCTCGCGAGCACCGGGGACGGGGATGTGCTCCTGTCCACCGCCGGAGGGCAGGTCATCCGGTTCGCCGAGGCCGAGGTGCGGATCACCCGCCGCCCCTCCAAGGGGGTGATCGGGATCCGGCTCAACGAGGGGGACCGGGTGGTGAGCATGGTCGCCATCCCCCCGCGGGAGGAACGGCGGCTGCTCCTGGTGACCAGTTTAGGTTACGGGAAAAGGGTGGAGCTTTCGGAGTTACCTCGCCAGCGGCGGGGCGGCAAGGGCGTGATCGGGATCAAGCTGGACGGGCACACCGGGGAGGTGGTGGCCGCCCTGCTGGTGGGGGCCGAGGACGAGGTGGTCCTGTCCACGGCGGCGGGCAAGGTGATCCGGTTCCCGGCCGGACAGGTGAGCACCTTCTCCCGCTACGCCCGCGGGGTGCGGCTGATCCGGGTGAACGACGGGGACCGGGTGGCCTCGGCGGTGGTGCTGTGAGGATGGACATAAAACGAGAGGTGGAGCGGCAGCTTGCCCTGATCGAGCGGAACGCCGAGACCCTGCTCCCCCGGGAGGAGCTGGCGGGGAAGCTCGAGCGGGCCCTGGTGGAGGGAAAACCCCTGCGGGTGAAGCTGGGGATCGACCCCTCCGCCCCCCATCTCACGCTGGGGCACGCGGTGGTGCTCAGGAAACTGCGCACCTTCCAGGACCTGGGGCACACCGCGGTGCTGGTGGTGGGTGATTTCACCCGCCGCATCGGCGACCCCTCCGGCAAGTCCAAGACCCGGGAGCCAATGTCCCCGAAGGAGATCGAGAGAAACATGGCCTCCTACAAGGAGCAGGCGTTTCTCATCCTGGACCCGGAGAGGACCGAAGTGCGCTACAACTCCGAGTGGCTGGGAAAGCTTTCCTTCGAGGACGTGATCGTGCTCACCGCCCGCTATACCGTGGCCCGGATGCTGGAGCGGGATGACTTCGCGCGTCGGTTCCGGGAAGGGGCCCCCATCACCATCATGGAGTTCCTGTACCCGTTGGCCCAGGCCTACGACTCGGTGGCCATCCGGGCGGACGTGGAGCTGGGGGGCTCGGACCAGCGGTTCAACCTCCTGATCGGCCGGGACATCCAGCGGGAGTATGGCCAGGAGCCGCAGGTGATCCTCACCATGCCCCTACTCATCGGCACCGACGGGGTGCACGCCATGTCCCAGTCCCGGGGTAACTACATCGGCATCGCCGAGCCCCCGGAGGAGCAGTTCGGCAAGATCATGTCCCTCCCCGACGAGCTCATGCCCCAGTACTTCGCCCTCCTTACCGACATCCCCTGGGAGGAGGTGCGGGACCTCCACCCCAAGGAGGCGAAGAAGCGGCTCGCCTGGGAGATCGTGCGGCAATACCATGGGGAGGAAGGGGCGGAGCGGGGCAAAGCCCACTTCCAGCGGGTGTTCGAGGAGAGGGGGCTCCCCGAGGAGGTCCCTGAGGTGCGGCTCCCCCCGGAATTGCTGGCCACGGACGGCACGGTGGGGATCGTGGACCTGGTGTACGCCACTGGCCTTGTGGCCTCGCGGTCCGAGGCCCGCCGGCTGGTGGAGCAAGGGGGCGTGCAGGTGGACGGCCGCCGGGTCTCCGGCCTCAAGGCCCGGGTTCCCTTTCGCCCCCCCCTGGTGGTAAAACTGGGGAAGCGCCGGTTCGCCCGGTTCATCGGATGAGCTGCGTGTTCTGCCGCATCGTCGCCGGTGAGGTCCCGGCGCAGGTGATATACGAGGACGAGTGGGTGCTGGCCTTCCTGGACTTCCGCCCCCTGAACGCCGGCCATACCCTGGTGATCCCCAAGGCCCACGTGGAGCGCCTCTCCGAGCTGCCGGTCGAGCTGTGTGGGCCCCTCCTCGCGGCGGCCAGCCGGGTTGCCCGGGCGGTCGGGCCCGCCCTGGG
>DQVA01000170.1 GCA_015661965.1 Candidatus Bipolaricaulota bacterium | reverse complement strand
GATGAGCCGTGCCTCGCCCTCCCCCACCGCGGGGAGCTCTTTTCCCTCCGTATCCAGGACGGCGAGGAGCTCCGCCTCGGCCTCCAAGGTCTCGTAACCTAGGAAGGGGGTGTTCCGGGCGGCCACCACCTCTGCCGAGGTGGCGCCGCCGTCGTAGGTGACAACGCTGCGGGAGCGGGCCCGCTGCTTCTCCATGGCCTCTTGAAAGCCCTGCCGGTCCACTTTAACCCCGGCTTCGCGGGCGATCTCCTCGGTGAGCTCCACCGGGAAGCCGTAGGTGTCATAGAGCTCGAACGCCGCCTCCCCGGGGAACACCTCCCCGGGCGACAGCCGCTCCAGAAGCTCCCGCAGCCGGTTCTCCCCGGCCCGCAGGGTACGGCGGAACGAGCGTTCCTCTTGCGTCAGCACTTGTTCAACCAGCCTCCGCCGCTCGACGATCTCCGGGTACACGCCTCCCAAGGTCTCCACCACCGGTTCCACCAGCCGCACCAGGATCCCCTCGGGGAGCTCCAAGCGGTCGGCGGCCCGCACCGCCCGCCGCAGCACCCGCCGGAGCACGTACCCCTGCTTCTCGTTCCCCGGCAGCACCCCGTCGGCGATGAGGAACACCAGCGCCCGGATGTGGTCGGCCAATAGGTTCCGGTAACGCGTGCCCCGGGATGCGTGACGGGGCATCGAGGCCTCTATCTCCTCGCAGATGGGGCGGAAAAGATCGGTATCGAAGTCGGACATCACCCCCTCGAGCACCGCGGTGGTGCGCTCCAAGCCCATCCCGGTGTCGATGTTCCTGCGGGAAAGATCCCTCAGGGTGCCGTCGGGACGGGCGTCGTACTGCATGAACACCAGGTTCCAGATCTCGGAGAAACGCTGGCAATCGCAGGCG
Organism: Candidatus Bipolaricaulota bacterium; assembly: GCA_015661965.1. Lineage (GTDB taxonomy): Bacteria > Bipolaricaulota > Bipolaricaulia > Bipolaricaulales > Bipolaricaulaceae > UBA3574. The sequence continues at coordinate 2,854 of DQVA01000170.1, read as the reverse complement.
GGGCCGGCACAATCGGGCCCGCAGGCGTGCTCCTTGCCCCAATCCCAGAAGATCTCGGTGTCAGGACCACACGGGCCTTTCCCCCCCACCGGCCCCCACCAATTGTGTTCCTTGGAGAGCCGCGCGATCCTCTCGGGGGGGATCCCGATCACGTCCCGCCAGATGGCGTACGCCTCGTCGTCCTCCTCGTAGACCGAGACCCACAGGCGTTCTTTGGGCAGGGAAAGCTCCTGGGTGAGGAACTCCCAGGCGAGGCGGATCGCCCCCTCCTTGAAGTAATCCCCGAACGAGAAGTTCCCCAGCATCTCGAAGAAGGTGTGGTGATAGGCGGTAGTGCCCACCCGTTCGATATCGGTGGTACGGAAGCACTTTTGGCAGGTGGTGACGCGCGGGTACTTGGGGGGGACTTTTCCCCAGAAGATATCCTTGAACTGGACCATCCCTGCGGAGGTGAAAAGCAGGGTGGGGTCCTCTGGGATCAGGTTCGCCGAGGGCAGTCTCTTGTGTCCGTTCCTTTCGAAGAAGGAGAGATAGGCCTCGCGTAGCTCTCTACTGTCCATAGCCAGGATTTTAGCGGGGTGGTTCCCCTGGTGCAGCCGGGAGCTGGCAAGGCCTGAACACCTGGCGTATAGTTGTGCCCGACGTTTGGAGGGAGCTGGAATATGGGGCTTGCCAAGTACATCCTGCAGCGGTTCGTGCTCACCATCCCCATGGTGTTCATCCTCCTTTCGGTGGTGTTCCTGGTGCTGAGGCTCATGCCTGGGGATCCTGTCCTGGCCATGCTGGGGGGGCGGAACGTGTCTTTGGAGCTCATCGAGCAAAAACGTCGCGACATGGGACTGGACAAGCCTTTAGGCGTTCAATACGTTGAGTACTTGACCGGGATCCTCCGGGGTGATTTCGGCGAGTCATCGAGGACGGGCAAGCCGGTTTTGTATGAACTTTTTAGTCGACTCCCTGCAACGATTGAGCTGGCCATTTGGGGGATGTTCTTCGCCGGTTTATTCGGGATAACCACTGGCATTTTAGCTGCTACCAGAGCGGATCAACCCCTCGATCACACGGTGCGATTATTCCATATCGGTTCGTTTGCCCTGCCCATCTTTTGGGTGGGGTTGATGTTGCAGGTGATCTTCGGGGTGAAACTGGGCTGGTTCCCGGTGGCGGGCCGTTTGGCAGGCCGCTACGCTTTTACGTTTAGTCGGGTCACAGGTTTCTACTTCCTGGACGCGCTTATCCTGCGGGATTGGGCGCTTCTTGCAGATGTAGTCAAGCATATGGTGCTGCCGGCGGTGACGTTGGGCTTGGCCCAGGCCGGCCTTCTGGGCAGGATCACCCGGGCCTCCATGCTGGAAGTGCTGGACGCAGATTACGTGACCACCGCCCGCTCTAAGGGGCTTGCCGAACGGATAGTGGTGATGAAGCACGCCCTGCGCAATGCGCTCATCCCTATCGTTACCGTGCTGGGGCTCCAGTTCGCCATCCTGATGGGAGGTGCAGTGCTCACCGAGACCGTGTTCTCTTGGCCGGGGATCGCCGGGTTCCTGGTGCGTTCCCTGGATGCCCGGGATTGGTGGGCCCTGCAGGGGACCATCGCCTTCATCGGCATCTTCATTGCCACCATCAACTTGGTTGTGGATATCCTGTACTCGTTCATCGATCCCAGGGTGAGGTATTGATGAGCCGGTGGTTGGTGCGGGCAGCGCTGTGGCCTTTCCGCAAGCTGGGGGCGGGCCGGGCAGCGATCCGCCACCAAACCCTGCTCAAGGTGGGGCTGGTGATGGTGATCGCCTTCATCGCCATGGCCGTCATCTGTGGCCCGCGCGGCGGGGGGGAGTACGGGCTGCTTCCCTTCGCCCCGCCCTATAATCCGGAGCGGAGCTACTCCGAGTTCCCCCGGTTGGCCCCCCCATCGCCCTCCCACTGGATGGGCACCGACCATCTGCAGCGGGACGTGTTCTCCCGGGTGATCGCCGGAGGCTGGGCCCCCATCGCGGTGGCCTTCGCTTCCATCGCCATCGCCCTGTCGGTGGGCTCCTTGATCGGTTGGATCTCGGGCTACATCGGGGGCTGGTTGGATCGAGTGCTGTCCCTTACCATGGACGCAATCTACTCTTTCCCCTCGATGATCCTGGCCATCGCCCTGGTAGCGGTGATCGGCACCGGCATCACGCCCATGATCGCTGCCATCGCCTTCGTGTACGTGCCCACGTATTTCCGCATCACCCGGGCCGAGGTGCTCAAGGTACGGGAGCAGACGTTCGTGGAAGCGGCCCGGGCGGTGGGGGTACCAGGGCCGCGGCTCCTGTTGCGCCATATCGCTCCCAACACGGTGAACGCCATCATGGCCGTGTCCTCCTTCAACATCGCCGATGCCATCCTCACCGAGGCCGCGCTCTCCTTCCTGGGCTACGGCCTGCCCCCGCCGGCCCCGGACTGGGGGTTTGACATCCAGAATGGCCAGCGTTTCCTGCAGTCCGGATACTGGTGGCTCATCACTTTTCCGGGCCTCATGATCCTCGTCCTCTCCTTGGGGTTCGGCCTCATCGGCGAGGGGGTGTCGGACTTGATGAACCCCAAGCGCCGCCGCAAGAAGATCCGCTAACGCTTCACACCTCCCCAGTCTAACGCTATAATAAAAAGATGATCCTTTTAATCGGAGGGAGGTGGTCGCGAGAAGTACGGGTTGACAAATCTTGCGAGTAAATACTAGATGGAGGTGAGAAGTGCATGAAGAAGCTAGCGATTTTAGGTTTTGCGCTTGCAGTTGCAGTGGCGGGCCTTGCGGCGAGCGATATCCTGATCCTTGGCACCACCGACCGGATTACGGAGCTGTCCTTCTCCAACTCTTACG
>DQVA01000039.1 GCA_015661965.1 Candidatus Bipolaricaulota bacterium | reverse complement strand
GGCGCCTACTGAGCCCCACATGCGGGTAATCGTGGTCGGGCGGTTCGACGGGGTCCACCGGGGGCATCAGGCCCTCCTCTCGCAGGGCAGAGAGCTGGCAAGAAAGGAAGGCCTTTCCCTGTGCGCCTACACCTTCCCCCCCAAAGGGGAGGCTTTGCTCCCCTTGCCGGCCAAGCGGCGCCTCCTAGGGGAGCTGTGCGACGAGGTGATCGTCCGTCCTTGGGAGCGGGTAGAAGGGCTGTCCCCAGAGGAGTTCGTGCGAGCGGAGCTGGTGGAGGGGTTGGCCGCGAGTTGGCTGGTGTGCGGCCCCAACCATCGGTTCGGGAAGGGGGCCGCAGGCGACGTGGCCCTGCTGCAGGCCTTGGCAGGTCGCTACGGGCTTTCGGTACAGGTGGTGAAGCCACTGACCGCGGGCGGGGAGCTGATCTCCAGCCGGCGCATCCGGGGCCTGGTGCGGGAAGGGCGGGTGGGGGAGGCGGCGGCCCTATTGGGACGTCCCCATGTCCTGTTCGGGCGGCGCACCCCAGGGGTGGGGTTGGGGAGCAGCTTGGGGGTCCCCACGGTCAACCTCTCCCCTTGGCCCGGGTTGGTGGCCCCCCGGCCCGGGGTATACGCGGCCTGGGCCCAGTGGGAAGCCGGGGGCGGGCCGGCCCTGTTTTATCGGGGGAGCCGGCCCACCTTCCCCCACCTCCCCCCCTCCTGGGAGCTCCACTTCCTCTCCCCTCCGCAGCCAGAGCCACAAGGGGAGCTGGAAGTAGCCTTGCTTTCCTTCATCCGCCCCGAGGCCAGGTTCGCCTCCCCCCAGGAGCTCACCGCGGCCATGGAGGAGGACCTGGCCCAAGCCCGGAGGCTGCTCTCCCACATCTCACCCCCTCCCCGGCTGGTTGTAGGTGCCACGGAAAGCAGCTAAAATCAAGTTCCGGTGAACGTACTAGCCATCGAGACCGCCACCGATCGGGGTGGGGTCGCTTTGCTCACCCGGGATGGTCACGTGTTTACTTCCACTTTCCATGCCCCCCGCCAACACGGGGAGCTCCTGTCGGGATGTGTGCAGGCGGTGCTCCAGATGAGCGGCCTTTCTAGCGAGGAGCTGGAATTGATAGCGGTAGACGTGGGCCCAGGCTCCTTCACCGGGCTCCGGATCGGGATCGCCTTCGCCACCGCTTTGGGGCAGGCCCGGCAGCTTCCCCTGGTGGGGGTGAGGCAAACGGACGCGTTAGGCCTGCCGGCCGCGGCTTGGTGGCCGGGCCAGGTGGCGGTGTGGATCCACGATCGACGCGACTTCGTGTATCATGCTTGGGCCACCCGAGGCCGGGTAGGCCGTGCTTCCGTGGTCAAGGTCAGTCAGGCCCTTTCGAGGTTGCGGGACAAGGAGGGGGTGCTGGTGGTGGGCAGCGGAGCCCAGGCCTTCCGAGACCTCCTGGCCAAGGAGGGTCTGTTGGTGCCTGGGGAAGGCATGAACTTCCCCGATCCGGTGGAGATCGCCCGGCTGGGGATTGAGATCTACGGGCGCCGGGGGGCGGACCGGGCGCTGGAGCCCGTTTATTTACAGCCGCCCCTGGCGAGCGAGAAGGAGGCATGATGGCAAAGGTCTGTGAGATCTGCGGCAAGCGGCCGGAGTTCGGGAAGCAGGTGTCCCACTCCGGGCGGCATTCGATGCGGATACGCCAACCCAACCTGCAGCGGGTGCGGGTGGTGTATAAAGGCGTGCGCCGTCGTATGCGGGTGTGCACCCGCTG
>DQVA01000250.1 GCA_015661965.1 Candidatus Bipolaricaulota bacterium | reverse complement strand
TGCTTTCGGGTTACGTGTCCATCACCCCGCTGCAACTCGACCTCACCGCTTACCCGGTGCTGGAGGCCCTCAGGTCCTACGAGGACACCCTCAACCTCGGAGAATAGTCCAGGCCCCAAAGGCGATGAACAGCGCCCCGGCCGCGTAACGTACCAGGCGCAGTGAGCTCTCCGGTAGGTAGCCTTTAGCCACGGTACCCAGGAGCACGGCTACGGCGGTGCTCAAAACCAGGGCCAAGCTGGCCCCGACGAACACGGATAAGGGGCCGCGCTGGGTGGCCATGGCCAGGATTGCCAGCTGGGTCTTGTCCCCTAACTCTGCCAGGAGGATGAGACCGAACGCTACGGCCGCCGCTGTCACATCCATCCTTCGATCACCGTCCGTAATTTACTCACCTAGACAGGTTCAGGTTTTCGAGGAGCAACCGGTCCGCCGGGGCTAGCTCCAAGCTCCTCAACTCGCCCAGGGACACCCACCGCACCTCGGCGCAGCCCAACGGAAGGGGCTCCCCCCTGGTGATGTGGGCGTCCAGGAGGTGTAACTCCACCGTCAGGGCCCCATAGCGGTGGGTTACCACCGCCACCTCCTTTTTCGCCACCACCTCGATTCCGAGCTCCTCCGCGAGTTCTCTGGCCAGGCATTCCGACAAGCTCTCACCCGGTTCCACCGCCCCGCCGGGGAACTCCCACAACCCCCCTTGCTCGTCCCCCGGGCGGCGCCGTGCCAGTAGCAGTTTGTCCCCCCGCCGGATCAGGGCCGCCGCCACTACCAAACTCCCCACCTCAGTCCCACCGGAAGAACTTGAGGGAGAGCAAGGCGGACAGGATCAGCCATCCTCCCAACACCGCCAGGTCCACCCACAGCGGCACCAACGGGGTGGCCCCCACCATGGTCTGCCGGAGGGCATCCCCGAGGTAAGTGAGGGGCAGGGCGTAAACCACCGGCCGCAATATCCCCGGCATCCAATCCACCGGCCAGAACACGCCGGACAGGAACATCATCGGGAAGTTGACAAGCTGCACCAGGGCGGTGCCCGCTTCCACGCTGGGGGCCAGGGAAGCCAAAAGGTAGCCGAGCGACACGAACGTCAACGCCCCCAGCAGCACCACCCCGGCCATCACCGCCGGGCGTCCCAACATGGGCACCCCGAACACCAACACCCCGACCCCGGCTATCAGCCCGGCCTGGAGCAGGGCGATCCCTACCCGGTGGGTGACCTGGGCGGCGATGAAGGTGCTCCGAGGCATGGGGGCGGCCCAAAACCGCCGCAGGATCTTGCGGTCACGCCACTGGAGCACCACCGCCGCCACCGAAAACAGCCCCAGCTGCATCAGTGACATCCCCAGGATCCCGGGCAGCATATAATCGATGGGCCGGAATTTGCGGGCCTGCAGGGGCTGAGGCGAGAGAACCAACAGCTTCGGCGTTCCCCGGCTGCGGCGCTCGGCCTCCGCCAGGAACTCCCCCACCACCGATAGGAGGATCTGGGAGGTGGTGCCCTGGGCCGCATCGTAGTAAAGCTCCAGCTCCACTTCCTCTCCCTGGGAGATGGCGGAGAGGATCCCCGGGGGCAAGATCAGCACGCCGTCCCGATCCCCGGCCCGCAGGGCGGCCAGCTCCGCCTCCCTCTCCCCCTCGAACACCCGGAACAGCCCCGACTCCCGCAACCCCTGGATGAGCCCCGCCGCGAGCGGCTCCCCGGCTGGGGCCACCACCCCCAGGGTGAGCTGTACCTCTTCCTCCCCCCCGCCCAACACGAACCCAAAGATGAACACGAAGAACAGGGGGAAGGCAAGAGTCCAAAACAGGGCCATCCGGTCCCGGTAGAATTGCCTGTTGATCCCAGCCAAGATCGCCCGATAGGCCCTCATTCGCGGATCCTCCTCCCGGTGAGCAACAGGTAGACGTCCTCCAGGGAGGGGCGACGTAACACCAAGTCCCGCAGGGACAGCTTCCCCTCCTCAGCTAGCCGGGACACCGCCCGGATGGTATCGGTGGGGGCGGTAGAGTAAAGCACCACCGATTCTCCGTCCGGCACCGCCCGGGCCACCCCCGGCAGGCGCGAAAAATCGACCCCCTCCGCCGGGCCAGAGAGCTCTATCTCCACCGGGGTCTCCTGAAAGTGTTCCCCCACCAAGCTGCGGGGCTGGCCCAGGGCGATGATGTGGCCGTGATCAAGGATCGCCACCCTGTCACATAGGTACTCGGCCTCCTCCATGTAGTGGGTGGTGAGAAGCACCGTCTTCTGCTCCCGCTTCAGCCCCAGGATCACCTCCCACAGGGCCCTCCTGGCCTGGGGATCGAGGCCGGCGGTGGGCTCGTCCAGGATTAGAAGCTCCGGATCGTTCACCATGGCCAGCGCCACGGCAAGGCGCTGTCTCTGCCCCCCGGACAGGCCTTTCACCTGGCTTCTCCGTTTCTCCCCCAGGGCGACGAGATCGATGAGCTCGCGTACATCCCGGTGGCGGGGATAAAGTCGGCCGAACAGGAGCAGGGTTTCCTCCACCGTGAGCCGAGACAAGAAAGCCGTTTCCTGAAGCTGGATACCCAGCTTCGCCTTCAAGGCGTAGTTGGTGGGGGAGGGGATTTCCCCCAGTACCCGGATCTCCCCCGCATCCGCGACCCGCAGGCCCTCCAGACACTCCACGGTGGTGGTCTTCCCGGCCCCGTTGGGCCCAAGAAGTCCGAATATCTCGCCCCGGCCAACCGAGAACGAAAGCCCATCCACCGCGGTGATCTCCCCGTAGCGCTTCACCAGCCCCTGCACCGTGATCGCCGATTCCATCGTTCCCCCTCCTCGGAGTGTAGCCTCGGGGAGGGCTACCGGTTTCCCGCCCAGCCCAAACCGCCATGTCCCCTCGATCTTGAACGCCATTATCCGACCGGTGGGGCTGGCTGCGCAATCAAGTCCCCCACCCACCGACCGGACAGCCGCGGGGGGGCCAGACCGGGAAGCTCAGTTCGCGGGAACCCGCTGAGGGAGGGGCATCGGTTGCCCCTGACACGCTGGCGGGGGTAGCCTTTGGACATGCAGTGCCGGAGCTGCGGTGCGGAGGCGGCGGAGATCATCGGGCTTTGCCCCCACTGCGTGAAACAGGCGGAGGAGCGGGGGCTGCTGGCCCCGCATGCCCGGGTGCGCCGGGCGCTCAGGCTTCCCCCCCAGCCGCCCCGGGCGGGGGTTCCCTGCCGCTTGTGCGCCAACGCCTGCCGCATCCCGGAGGGAAAGGCGGGCTATTGTGGCCTGCGTATCGCCCGGGGTGGAAGGGTCCGTTACCTTTGGCCCGCGGGGGCGGGAAAGGCCTTGGCCCACACCTACTACGACCCCATCCCCACCAACTGCTGCGCCGCCTGGTTCTGCGGGGAGCGGGAGGGAAGGAACTTGGCCGTGTTCTTCTACGGCTGCAACTTCGATTGCCTGTTCTGTCAGAACGCCCAGCACAAGTTCTTCGACGAGGGGGAGCTGATCTCCGAGGGGGAACTGGTGGCCAGGGCCCTGGCCCCGGGGGTGCGGTGTGTGTGCTTCTTCGGTGGGTCCCCTGAGCCGCAGCTCCCGTTCGCGATCCGGACGGCCCGCCGGATCGTGGAGGAGTCGGAAGGAAAGATAAGGATCTGTTGGGAGTGGAACGGGGCGGGCAATCCCCACCTGGTCCGGCAGGCGGCCCGCCTGTCCCTGGATAGCGGGGGAGTGGTGAAATTCGATCTCAAGGCCTGGGACGAAAAGCTCGCCTTGGCCCTGTGCGGCACCTCCACCCGGGCCAGCTTCGAAAACTTCCGGCTGATCGCGGGGGAGCTCCTGCCCCGGGCGGGGCATCCCCTGCTCACCGCCACCACCCTGCTGGTGCCCGGCTACGTGGACGAGGGAGAGGTGAGGAAAATTGCGGAGTTCATCGCCGGCCTTTCGCCGGATATCCCCTACTCGCTCCTCGTGTTCCACCCGGCCTATTGTCTTTCCGACCTTCCGGTAACGCCGCTTGCGCAGGCGATCCGCTGTTTCCGCGCCGCCAAGTGGACAGGCCTGCGCCGAGTCCACGTGGGCAACCTCCACCTCCTCGGCCTCTCCTTCCCGGCCTTCCTTTCGGTTGCGGAAAGTCAGGGCTGATCAGGTCGGCATTTCAGCGGCTCAACTTGACACAGGGCCCTCGCTTCGCTACCATGTAAAACGTATACGGTAAACGTTTACCGTAAACGGTTCAGCAATGGCGACCATCCGGGATGTGGCGCAGCGGGCCGGG
>DQVA01000126.1 GCA_015661965.1 Candidatus Bipolaricaulota bacterium | reverse complement strand
GCCAGTAGAGCTTGCCGCAACCCGAGCACTGCACGTATTCGGAAAGCCAGGCCGCGGTGCGCGGCGGGATCCGCTCCAGCACCTGTTCCTTCCTCACCTTGACAAGCTCCCCGCCGCACTCGAGACAGCGGCTGAACGGCCGCACCTCCCCCGCCAGGTCGAACCGCCACACCACCTCCCGCGCCTGCTCCAGGGGGCGCTCGGCCCGGACGAAATAGCCGTGGGTGAGGCGCCCGTGCTTTAATAGCTGGCGGTCCCGGGTGAGGAGGATCCGCCTTTCTTCCAGCGAAATCCGCAATAGCTCATGATCTTCTGCCCCGGGCCGGAAGGCCACGTCCAGCCCCAGCAGTCGCAGCAGGCGGGCCAGCTTCCTTAAGTGCACGTCGGCCACGAACCGGGGATGCCGGAGCGGGCGGGGCCGCAGCCGCAACAGCGGGGAAATGTCCAGCGACTCGAAGGCAGGGTATACCGCCACCCGGTCCCCATCCCGGAGCCGGTGGGAAAAGGGGACCGACTCCCCGTTCACCAGAATGAGGTCCACCTCCACGTGGGGCACCCCCAAGGCCTCCACCGCGTCCTTAACCGCCGGGCTCCCGGAAAACTCGTAGGTGAACTCCCGCCCCCGTCGCTCCGCGGGCAAAAAGTCGTTGAGCTCGGCGTAGAACCGGAACGTCGCCCTCGCCATGGCCCTTGATTTTAGCGCCCACGAACTCGCTCTCTTCGAGCTCAGCAGCCCAAGTCAACTTTCAGGTGGAAAGCCGCCCGCTTCCGCTGCGCGGTTCCGATGGTAGAATGTGGATCAGCCGCGGTCCTACCTGGCCGAGCTGGCGGGGATCCGGCGTTTCCCCGCCCAGGTGCCCAACGCCCTGGGGCGTTTAAAGGAGAGAAGATGAGCGTATATGCGGTGATCATGGCTGGAGGAAAGGGGGAGAGGCTGTGGCCGGCGTCGACCCCGGCCCGGCCCAAGCCCTTCCTGCCCTTGGCCGCTGGGAAGTCCCTGCTCCAGGCCACCTACGACCGGATACTGCCCCTGACCGGCCCGGAGCGGGTGTACGTGGTGACGGAGCGACGGCTGGCGGGGCCCATCCGGGACCTGCTCTCCCTGCCGGAAGAGCGGGTGTTGACAGAGCCCCGGGGCAGGAACACCGCCCCGGCCATTGGCCTGGCGGCGCAGGCCCTATCCCGCTTCGATCCGGGGGCGGTCATGGTCGCCCTTCCCGCCGACCACCTGATCCCAAACGAGGAAGCCTTCCGGGACACCCTCTTCCTGGCGGTGGAGGCGGCGGGGCATGGGTACTTGGTCACCCTGGGGATCGAGCCCACCCACCCTGCCACCGGTTACGGCTACATCCAGCGGGGGGAGCCGCTCCCCGAACTCCCCCAGCGGGCGTTCCGGGTGCACAGGTTCACCGAGAAACCCGACAAGGCCACTGCCGAGGAGTTCCTCTCCCGGGGGGGCTATTACTGGAACGCCGGCATCTTCGTGTGGCAAGTGGAGCGAATCCTGGAGGAGATCGACCGCTTGTTGCCCCGGCTCTCCGCTGCCCTCAACCGGCTCAAGCCCTTGCACGGGACGCCCGAATGGACCCGGGAGCTGGAGAGGGCGTGGGGTGAGGTGGAGGAGATCTCCATCGACTACGGGGTGATGGAACGAGCCGAGCGGGTAGCGGTGATCCCGGCGGGCTTCGAATGGCATGACCTGGGGGACTGGCATGCGGTGTGGGAGGTCCTGCCCCAGGACGGGCAGGGGGTGGCAGCCCAGGGGGAGTACCTGGCGGAGGACACCGCCCGTACCCTGATCTGGGGGCAGGCGGGGAAGCAGGTGGCCGTCTTGGGGGTATCGGACTTGGCCATCGTGGATACCCCGGAGGCCCTGTTGGTGGCGGACCTGTCCCGGGCCCAGGAGGTGCGTGGCCTGGCCCGGCGGGCCGGGGCCAGCCCCCCCTGGGAGGAGCTGTACCGGTACGACACCGCCGGGATGCTGGAAGAGGTGAAAAAATTCCCGGCCCAGTGCCGCGAGGCCCTAACGCTGGGGGAGGAGGCCGCGCTCCCGCTAGAGGAACTCTCCGGCTTCTCGCGCGTCCTGTGTGTGGGGATGGGGGGCTCCGGGATCACCGGGGACCTGTTGGCCAGGCTCCTCCCAGTGGAGGTGATCCCCTGCCGGGGCTATCAGGTGCCAAAGTTCATCGGGGAGGAGACGCTGCTGGTGGGGGTGAGCTACTCGGGGAACACCGAGGAAACGCTGTCCGCCTTCCAGGACGGGCTCTCCCGCACCTCCCGGGCCCTGGCCATCTCCTCCGGGGGCAGGCTGCGCGAGCTCGCAAGAGAAAGGGGGATACCCTGGATCGGGATCCCGGGAGGGCACCAGCCCCGGGCGGCGCTGGGGTACCTGCTGTTCCCCCTGCTTTCCGTGTTCCGCCGCCTGGAGATCTTCAACGCCGCGCTGGAACCGGCCCTAGAGGTGCTGGAAGCCCAATCCGAGGCACTTGCTCCCCCGGCCGGGGGGAACCGGGCCCAGGAGCTGGCAGCGGCCCTGCACCGGCGGGTCCCCTTGATCTACGGCGCCCAGGGGAACACCGCGCCGGTGGCGCTCCGCTGGAAGACACAGATCAACGAGAACGCCAAACAACCGGCGTTCTGGGCCGAGCTCCCGGAGCTATGCCACAACGAGATCGTGGGCTACGAGCTCGGCGCGCGGATCTTGCCCAGCTCCCAGGTGGTGTTCCTGCGCACCGACTACGACCACCCCCGGGTGGCCGCCAGGATCGATATCCTGCGGGAGGTGCTGGCCCGACGGGGGCTGTCCTATCTGGAGGTGGGGGCCGAGGGCGAGGACGAGCTCGCCCAGCTCCTCTCCCTCCTCTACCTGGGGGACTGGGTGAGCGTGTATCT
>DQVA01000073.1 GCA_015661965.1 Candidatus Bipolaricaulota bacterium | reverse complement strand
TCGCTTGGGGCCAGAGGGCGGCTGCTGCACCTGGTGTACCCGGAGGAGCACGCCGGCTGGGCCCTGGACTTGGCCGCCTTGTACCGGGGGGTGATCTCCGCTGCCCTGGTAGTGGAGGGGGCATTGGCGCAAGCCCCCACCCCGGGCGAGGAATGGCCCCCCTCCCTGTCCCTGGGCCTCGCCTTCCAGCTCCTGCAGTCGGACCGGCTCTCTGCCCGGCTGGCGCTCGCCGCCACCGGGTTCGGGGCGGCAGCCCCCACCCTGCGGCTGGGAGGGGAGCTGTGGCTGGGGGAGTTGGGGCTGCGGTGCGGCCTATCCCCGGACCTGGCTGCCATCGGGGTGTCTGCCGGCTGGCGGAACTTCCGCCTTAACTTGGCGGTGGAGCTGAGCGCCGCCCTATCGGCCTCCTTCTTCGCCACCCTGATCGTGAGGTTCGGCTGACATGTGCAGGATGTTGATGTTGGCGGTACTGCTGCTGGGGGGTTGTGCCCTGGTGGGGGAGCAGACGGAGTCGTTCACCCTGGAGGTGTCCGGTCAGAAGACCTGGACCATCCGGTACGGGATCGGCGATCCCACGGCCCTGGCCGGGGAGAACATGTACCCGGGCCAGCTCTACCTGGACCAATCCCTGCGGGCCGATATAACCGGCACTGCCCTTGGCTTCCTGACCCTGGAGGCCAGCTTCGACGATCAACTGGGCCCCGGGTTTCAGCACTTCGTGCTCAAACTGGACCAGGCCCCTTGGCATGGCCTGCTGGGGGACTTCTACGTGGGCCGGGGGGAGCTGGGGGTGTACAACAAGAAGCTCCTGGGGGTGAAGCTCGCCTACGAGGGGGAGGAGTTCACCATCTCCGGGTTGGCCGCCCGGCTGGAGGGGGTTTCCGAATCCCGGGTCTTCCGCGGGCAGGCCGCGCAGGCCGAGGCCACCTACTCCTACCAGGACCCTGACCGGCCGTGGCTCCCCGCCCCTTACGCTGTACACCTGGATGGCCTGTACTTTTGGGACCTGCGGGCCCCGTTCGTGGAGGGGTTCTCCCAGGTACAGCTCGCCCTTTCCCCCGGCCCGGGGCTGGTCGGGTTCCTCACCGATTACGGGCTGGATTATCTGGTGGAGGTGTTGGAGGAGGAACCCACCTCCGAGCTGTGGGAAGGGGAGTATCTGGTGCTCCGGGACACCGGCGATGTGCTCCTCCTCAAGACCCCCCCGGATGGCCTCCTGCGAAACCGGATCCGGGACGCCATCTCCGAGTACAACGACCTCCATGGCCTCACCGGCGCGGACCGGAAGGACTACCCGTTCGTGTTGGGGAGCGAACTGGAGCGGGCTTTCCTCACCGGGCTGGAGGCCTACGCCCGGCTCCAGGTGGACGGGGAGGGCTATCCCTTCCCCGCAGCCGGCCGGCGGCGGTACCTGCTCTTGCCTGAACGGGACGTGATCGAGGAGTCCCTGGTGGTCCTGCTCCTTCCCGCCGGGGGAGACGAGTTCCTCCCCCTGGACGATCCGATGTTCGCCGATTACCAGGTGGAGCTATACCCGGAACAAGGGGTGTTGAAGCTCGAATTCCCGGAGGGGTTCTTCCGGCCGGGGGCGGCGATCCACGTGACCTTCCGGTACCGCCGCACCGGGGATGTGTTCATGTTGGGGTTTTCCATCGTGCCGGGCTCGGAGCGGGTGTATCTGAACGGGGAGCCCCTGACCAAGGGGACCGACTACACCATCGATTATGAGACCGGCACATTGGTGCTGTTTGTGACCCTGACCGAGGATGACGAGCTGCGGGTGGACTTCGAGCGGCAGCGGGGTGGACTGGGGGTGGTGACCGAGTACGAGCGGCTGTTTTTGGGGGGGTCCCTGTCGGTGCCGGGGTATGAGGGGCTGGAGATATCGGTTTGGCGAGCCCTGGACGTGGGCCGGCCCGGCCCGGACACCCGGGTCATGCCCAACACCCACACCGTCGCCGCCCTCAGCATGCAGGGGGAGTCGGAGGGATGGCGGTACTCCCTCACCTTCGAGGCATCGGAGAATATATTCCCTCCCGGGGACAACGCACGTATCGCGGCTCCCAACCGGATAAACGGGATCGCCTCCGCCTGGGCCCCGGATGGCCAGTACGTGGTGTTCGCCCATCAGAACGGGCTCACCGTTTACCACCAAAGGGAGTTTGCCCCCTATGGGGGCGCCCAGGGCTTGGGGGGCCGGGCGGTGCGAGCGCTATTGGCCCTGCCCGCAGCGCTCCTTTGCGCAACCGACGCCGGACTCACGGTGGTGCGGCTCACCGATCCCGCCCCGTTTGATCGGGTAGCGAGCTGGATCAGGCTCTACCCGGATGACGGCCTGCCGGGACAGGAGGCGTTCGCCCTGGCGGAGGGGGAAGGGGTGGTATACCTGGTCACCGACGAGGTGGTGGCTGTCTTCCCGTTAGAGCAGCTGGAAAGCCCGGGGGAGTGGGAGAGCTGGCCGCTTCCGGAGGGGGTAGGTCGGCCCTGGGTGCTGCTCCCCTCCCGGTTTGGGCTCCTGCTGGGCGGGGAAGGGGGTCTGTTCCGGCGTGGGGATGCGGGCTGGGTTGAGATCCAGGATGTCCCCGGGCCGGTTTACTCCCTGTTCATGGTGGGGGAGGAGCTGTACGTGGCCACCTGCCAGGGGGTGCGGGTACTGCGGGATGGGAGCGCGGCCGGTTGGCTCTCCACCCATGGGCCGGTGTATGCTTTGGCTGAATTTGGCGGGGAGCTGTGGTGGGGCGGGCAAGAGGGCCTGTTCCGCGAGTCCCAGCCCGGGCCGGTGTTGAAGGCCCGGGTGACGGCCTTGGCCGCAGACCAGGCGCTGTGGGTGGGCAGCGGGGCCTCGGCGGCCGGAGCCGACCCATATCAGCTCGAGCTCTGGCGCCTCACGCCGGAGCCGACCCGTTTCCCACAAGAAGTTACCCATATCGACGGCCGGGACCTGGGCCGGTTTACCGACGCCCCAGCGGCCCTGCACACCGCCCGGGGGATCACCGGGGGCCTGCGCCTGTCACGGCAATTCGGGGACTGGGAACTGGATCTGGATCTGGGAACGAGATGGCCGGGGTACCAGGCCATCGGCAGCGCCGGGGGCAGCGACAACCACGGCCTCGGGTTCACGGCCCGGTACGAAACCCAGACCATATCAGCCACCCTGTCCGGGCGGTGGGAGGTGCGGGAACTGTTCTCCGCTCCCCGCCCTGCCCTTCGGGGGGCGATCGAGGCCACCTGGCGGGGCACCCCCACCCTCAGCCTGTCCCTGACCCCCGCCTACGAGCCCCGGGAGGGGAGGCTGGAAGCCGGCTACCGGCTGGGGGCGGACTGGCAGGGGCAGGGCTGGTCCGGGGGGTTGACTTTGAGCGGCCACCTGGCCGGGCCGGACTGGTATCTGGGCGGCAAGTTGGGCGCCCAGTTCACCTGGCGGCCGGCGCCGGAATTGCAGCTCCAGGGTCGGCTGCTGCGGCCGTTTCGGTCCCGGGGGAGTCCTGGCCAGGAGGAGGCCTCCCTCACCGCTGACCTGACTGGCGGTACCGAGGAGCTCTCCTGGCGGCTTTCCGCCACCGGTGGCGTCAGCCATCGCATCGGGGGAGAGGGGTGGACCCCCTCGGCTCAGCTGAGGATGGACCTCCGGTGGAAGCCGTGGCCGTTTGCCGGGGGGAGGCTCACCCCCAACTCCACCCTGCGGGCTAGCTTCACCCCCCAGGAGCGGAACTGGACCGTGCAGGGCGGGGGCCTGTGGCAGATGGGGGAGGCCAACCTGAGATTGGACGTGAGCTTCGGTCAAGGGTACCGGCCGGCCAGCGAGCGTGAGAGCCGCACCCTGAGCCTGTCCTTGCGCTGGGAATACCGGGGCTGGGAGGGGGTGACCCCCACCTTGAGCTGGCGGCGAGGGTGGGAGCTCCTTTCCCACCCCCGCTACGGGGACAAGCTGACGGAGAAGACCCAGGCTGCCCTGCGGGTGTCCTGGCGCCCGGACGCCCCATGGCGGAACGACCTCACCGTGAACTACCGGGGGGAGGAGGGTGGGATCAGCCTGACCAACCGGCTTACCTGGCCGTTGGAGGTGGGGTCCCTCTCCGCCCAGGCCTCCGCCACCTGGAAGGGTGGCAGGCTGGAGGGGAAGGTTACCGTGGGGTACGTACAGCCGGTGGCCGAAGGCTGGGACGTGAGCGCCGAGCTGGGCTACGCGTTCGGCGGGGCACTGGGCGAGGGCCTCAAGCAAGGCCTGTTCGGCCAGCTGTCACTGGTGGCTACCTTCTAGCCGATCCCCGCTCCGGCCTCATCCCCCGGCCTGACGGCAGCCCCAAGACCCCGGGCGCCGCCCGTCAAACTTCGAGTCCGGGGTTGGGAGCCAACGTCCCCGTGGTAGGTTTAATGGTCGGGGGAATGGTGTCGAAGAGGGGTAACTCGGTGCTGCTTATCATAGGCCCCACTGCGGTGGGGAAGAGCAAGGTGGCCACCTATGTGGCCGAGCGGGCGGGGGCGGAGATCATCTCTGCTGACGCCCGCGCCGTCTACCGTGGCCTCGAGATCGGCACCGACCGGCCCCCCGTGGAGCTGCTCCGAAGGATCCCCCACCACTTGATCGGGGTGTTGGACCCCTGGGAGTCCTATGACGCGGCCCGGTTCCGGGCCGATTGTGAGCGGTTGGTTCACGAGATCCACGCCCGGGGGCGGCGGGCCATCGTGGTGGGGGGGAGCACCTTGTACGTGCGGGCACTGACCCGGGGCCTGTTCCCCGGGCCCCGTGCTGATCCCGAGCTCCGCCAGGAGCTGGCCGCCCGGCCGACTGAGGAGCTCTACCGGGAGCTGGCGCGCGTGGACCCCCAGGCGGCGGGTCGTATCCACCCTCAGGATCGGGTGCGTATCGTGCGGGCCCTGGAGGTATACCGGCTCACCGGCCAGCCCATCTCCGCCCACTGGGGACGGGAAAAGCCGTTTCCGTTCCCACTGGTCGTGGTGGGGCTCATCCTGGGCCGGAAGGAGCTGCACCGCCGCATCGAGGCCCGGGTGGAGGACATGTTCCGACGGGGCCTAGTGGAGGAGGCGGGCCGGCTGTGGGAGCAGGGGCTACCACCGGCTGCCCCCGCCACCCGCACCATCGGGTACCAGGAGCTCTTCGCCCACTTCCGGGGCGAGTGCACCCTGGTGGAAGCGAGGGAGAAGATCGTGGCCCATACCAAGGCCTACGCCCGCCGGCAGCTTGCCTTCTTCCGGGCCGAGGAGGGGGTGCACTGGCTGGACGTCACCGCCCGCCCCCTGGAGGAGGTGGGGGAACAGATATGCCGGATTTGGTCGGAGCACGATCCCACCCTAGAATGTCGGAGATGAACCCGATTTTGTCCGCAGAAGACATCAAGCGGTTGGACCGGCGGGCCGAGGAGCTGGGGGTATCTTCCCTCCTGCTGATGGAGGCGGCCGGGCGGGGGGCGGCCCAGCGGGTACGGGAGCTCTATCCCCAGGCCGCCCGGAGGCGGGTACTGGCCCTGGCCGGGAAGGGCGGGAACGGCGGGGATGCCCTGTGCATGGCCCGCTGGCTGGGCCTGTGGGGGGCAGAGCCCACCGTGCTCCTGTTGGGGGAGCCCCGGGGGGCGGCGGGGGAGCAGGCGCGGGCCTTCTCCGCCTGTTTTCCGGACCAGCTCGTGCGGATCGGCTCGCCAGGGGAGCTTGCGGATTGGGCCGGGGAGCTAGCCCGGGCGGCCCTGGTGCTCGACGGGCTCCTGGGGGTGGGGCTGGCCGACCCGGCGCGGGGGCTATATAGGGCCGCCATCGAGCTTTTGGCCGAGGCCCAGGGGCCGGTGGTGGCGGTGGACCTCCCCTCCGGGCTCTTGGCGGACAGCGGTGCGGTGCCCGGTCCGGCGGTGTGGGCGGACGTGACCCTGGTCATGGGGGCGTTCAAGCCCTGTCACTTGCTCCCCCCAGCGGCGGAGAGGTGCGGCCGCCTGGAGCTCATCCAGGTGCCCTACCCGCCCCGGGCCTGGGAAGGGACCACCCCCCTGGCGTGGCTCCTGGCCCGGGGGGCGGTGCGGGGGATGCTCCCGGCACGGCCCCGGTTCGGCCACAAAGGGACCTTCGGTCGGGTGCTGGTGATCGGCGGGGCGGTGGGCATGGCCGGGGCGGCCTTCCTGGCCGCCGAGGCCGCCCTGC
>DQVA01000147.1 GCA_015661965.1 Candidatus Bipolaricaulota bacterium | reverse complement strand
TCAATGCCCCTTTGATCGGGGATTGACCGGGCTGAGGTGGTCCTGCGACCGGGGCAGGGCTTAGGGTGCGACGGTCGACCACGGGGTCGGCCAAAACCAGAAGCCTTACCAAGGAGGTAGGAGATGAAGAAGTTGACAGTGGTGCTCGTAGGGGTGCTGGCACTGGCGCTCGGAAGCCTGGCCCAACCAGCTCCTGGCGGCCCTGACCCTATGGGGTCCGGTCCGGCCACGCTGGAACAGTTGGTGGAGGTGCTTTCCCAGGAGATGGAGTGGCTACAGGGCCTGGCCATCGACGCTCCCGGCTGGGATATGGCCCTGTCGGCGTTACAGGGGGCGCTGGAAGAACTCCACGCAGTAGAAGGGGCGCCGGCCCCGGAGACGGTGGTGCAACTCAACGCCGCCCTGCACCTGGTGGTGGACATCTTGGAGCGCACGGCCTTCCAGTCCGTGCGGGAGCGGCTCCATGAGGGGCGGCAGGGACCGCCGGAGTGGCTGGAGGGGTATCTCGATGAGGCCACCGCGGGAATGGGGGCCGAGGACGCCGCCCGGGTGCGGGCCATCGTGCAGGGGCTGCTCTGGGGCATCCGTGCCCAAGTGGGGGAGCTCGCCCGGGAGCAGCTCGGGGGCGAGCGTCACGCCGGTCCGCGGGGTCGGCCCGAGCTCGGCCCGGCCCACGTCCGGCAGGGGATGACGGAGGGGATGAAGGCCTGGATCGAGGGGTACCTGGCCGGGGCCACCGCCGGGATGGGCCCCGAGGAGGCCGCCCAGGTGCGGGGGATCTGTCGGGGGGCCATCCGAGCTGGGTTCCAATTCCGGGAGGAGCAGCAGACCCAGCGGGAGGAGAACCTGCGCCACTTCTTGCGGCTGCGGGGGATCGCCGCCGGCCTTGATATGATCATCCTCCGGGAAACCGGGGACTAAACGGCAAAGGCCGGGGGCGCCCTTCCCGGGCGCCCCCGGCCTCCCTTTCAGCCCCCACCAGCTCAGCCGTGGAGGAGTTTGTCCAGAAAGACCTCCTCAGGGACAGCCCCCTCGAAGCTGGTGGTCTCGTTGATCACCACCTTGGGCACCGCCATCACCTGGTAGTGGTCCGCGAGCACCGGGAACTCACTGGCCATCACCATGTCCGCCCGCACCCGGTCCGACAGCAGTGCGAACTTATGGGCGGTGCGTACCGCCTGGGGGCAGTATGGACAGGTGGGGGTGACGAACACCTGGATGTGCACGTCCCGATCGAGCTTCCCCAGCCCCTGACGCACCTCCTGGGGCAGGTCCACTTCGCCGGTGCCCACGTCCAGGATGTCCTCGATCAGGGAGGCGAATTCATACCCGGCCGGGAGCCCGTAGAACCGGATCCCGTAGTCCCGCTCCCCCTCCACCACCAAGGCCGGGACCCTGTCCACCTTCAGCACCTCCCCCAGCTCCGGCTCGGCGTCCAGGTCGTGCACGGAAAGATGTAATCGATCGCTGATCCCGGCGAGCTCGGTGAGGAGTTCTTCCTCCACCTCGCAGGTGGGGCAGTCCGACTTGCGCACGAACAGGCGTAGTGTCACGTCGCGGTTCAGCTTGGAAAACTGCTCCTCCAGGTACTTCCGGTCTTCCTCTTGGATATATGCCATTGGTTCCTCCTTTTCAGTGAAGCCCGAGCAGGGCGTCTAGGCGCTCGCGGTCGAACCCGACCACGATCTCGCCGTCGATCTCAACCACCGGCACCCCTTGCTGGCCGGATTTGCGGATCATCTCCATGGCCGCTTCCATGTCGGTGGACACGTCCACTTCTTGGTAGGGGATGTTCCGGTCCTCCAGGTAGCGCTTGACCGCCTGGCACCAGGGGCAGGTGGGGGTGGTGTACACTATCACTTCACGATCCACTTTTTACCTCCTCCTTCAGCTCGCGCAGGACGTTCGCCCGGAGGAGCTCCTGCAGCCGGGGGGTGAGGGAAAGGCAGCGGGTCCGCCCCCGGCGGGTCCGGACGATGAACCCCACCCCCTCCAGGGTGCGGAGGTGGTAGGACACCGCTGGGTTGGAGAGGCCAAGCTCCCTGGCGATCTCCCCGCAAGAGGGGAGATTACCCCCCAGGAGCAGGCCTAAGATCCGGAGCCTATCCTCACTTCCCAGGGCGGAGAACGTCCGCGCCAGTTGTTTGATCTCCATGGCGAGAGGTTATCACGGCCCGGAAATTTTTCAAGTTTTTGAAATTCTAGAATCGTTGAAAAAATGCCGGCCTTTCCTTACCCTTTCCCCGGAGGTGGTTATGGAAACGAAGGTGGTCTGGCAGGAAGGCATGCGGTTCGTCGGCGTCGGTCCCTCCGGACACGCGGTGCTCATGGACGCCTCCCCCGACGTCGGCGGGGAGGATTCCGCCCCCCGGCCCACGGAGCTCCTGCTGTTCGCCCTAGGGGGCTGCACCGGGATGGACATCGTGTCCATCCTCAACAAGATGCGCACCCCGCCCCGCAGGTTCGCGGTGTTGATCCAAGCGGACCGGGCCCCGGAGCACCCGAAGGCGGTGCGCAAGGTGCACCTCATCTACCGGGCGGAGGGGGTGCCGGAGGAGAACCTATTGAAGGCGGCCCAGCTCTCCCAGGAGCGCTACTGCTCGGTGTCGCATTCGCTTGCGGCCGAGCTCTCCTTCTCGGTGGAGGCGCTACCCTAACAGCTCCAGCAGCCGCTCAATATCGATCCCCTCCCTGACCAGCTGGTCCACCAAGGCCAGTTGGCGAGTACCGGACAGGGGCAGGCGGCCCAGCAGGCCCTCGGCCGCCTCGGCCACGGTCATGGTGTCCTGGGGGGCGAGGGCCACGGTCACCCCCCGCTCGGCAGCCTGGGTGATGATAGCCCGCTCCGGGCGCAGCCCGCCGGTGAGGATGAGCACCCGCACCCGGGGCGAGGCCAAGGCGGCGGCTTGGATGTCGGCCCTGTCCCCGCCCGTTACCACCCCCAACTGCCCGGGGATGCGCCGAAGATACCGGAGCGCCGCTTCCCCCCCCATCGCCCCCACCAAGAACCTCTCCACCTCCGCCTCCGGATCCCCGGTCACCAGCACCTCCGCCCCTAATTCCTCCACCACCAGTTCCACCCGGACCGCCCGCAGCCTGCGCTCGAACGGGAGGACTCCCACCACCGGCACCCCCCGCTCCTCCAGCAGGGGCACTACATACCCCCGTACCTCTTCCAGCTCGGTGTCCGCTGATACCTGGTTGAGTACCGCCCCCAGGAGCTGGGCCTCCCCGGAAAGCAACCGCCCCGCCGCCAGCAGCCGGTCCACGGTGGGCTCCCCCTGATAGCGGGCCACCAAAAGCACCGGGGCGGAAAGCCTGCCGGCGATGGCCGGATCCGAGAGCCCCGACAGAAATCCCCGGCCAATCCACCGGCGCCCTTCCAGGATCAGCAGGTCCGTCTCCACCTCCCTGACGGCTAGAATGCGTCCCCATGCCCCCTCCGGGGGGCGCCAGGCCCGCGGCGCCTCCCCCCCCAATACCGGCACCAGCTCTTCCGGCTCTTGAGAGAGCCCCAACGCGTCCACCACCACCTGGGCGTCCCGGTCGAAGGGGCGCCCCTCCCGGTAGGTGCTGGCCCAGCCCACCGGCTTGCGGTAGGCCACCCGTAGCCCTTGGTCGGAACAAGCCCGCGCCAGGCCCACCGCCAGGGAGGTCTTCCCCGCCTTTTCCTCCACCGCCGCAAGGTATAGGGCTTTCATGATCCCTCCTCCCCCGTCACCGTCAGCCGCAGGTCCACCGCCACCACCCGGTCCGGATAACACAAGAGGGGGTTGACATCGAGCTCCGCGATTGCGGGGAAATCCGCCGCCAGATGGGACAGCCGCTCCACCACTTCCGCCAGGGAATCCAAATCCACCCCCGGCTCGCCCCGCACCCCCCGGAGGATGGGATAGCCGCGGATGGACCGCACCAGCTCCCCTGCCTCGGCCTGCGACAAAGGGGCCACGGCAAACGCCACGTCCCGCAATACCTCCACATGGATCCCCCCCAGGCCGAACATGATCAAGGGGCCGAAGGTGGGATCCCGGGCCATGCCCAGGATCACCTCCCGCCCCGGGGGCAGCAGCTCCTGCACGTACACCCCCTCCAGGAGCGCCCCGGGGAACCTATCCCGCAACTGGCGCAGCAGCCGCCAGGCAGTCCCTTCCACCTCCCCCACGGGGACGCCCACCAACACCCCTCCCACGTCGGACTTATGGGAGATCTCGGGGGACACCACCTTCAACACGACCCGCTCTCCCAGCTCAGCGGCAACCCGGGCCGCCTCCTCCGGGGTGCGGGCCACCGCCCCCCGGGCCACCGGGATGCCATAGGCGGCAAGGATGTCCATGGCCTCCAACCCCAGCCGCGGCCGGTCCTGGGAAACGGCCCTCCCCAGCAGCTCCCTCACCCGCCCCCGGTCCACCGGGAGCTCCCGGGGGGGCTCCCAAGCGCGGGTACGCACCCGGTGATAATGGGCAAGCACCCGCAGGGCCCGTACCGCCCGGGCGGGGTCGAAATGGCTGGGGATCCCGGCCTGGCGCAAAACCCCCTCCGCCTCCTCCCCCAGCTCCCCGGCCATAAAGCTCACTGCCAGGGGCTTGCCAGTCCGGGCCTGGGCCTCGGCCACCGCCCGGGCGAGCTCGGCAAAGGAGATGATGGGGGTGGGAGCGGACAAGGACACCACCATGTCCACATTAGGGTCCTCCATCACCAGCTTCAGGGCTTGTCGATACCTGTCCACGTGGGCATCCCCCAGTACGTCTACCGGATTGTAGATGTTGGCCGCCGAGGGCAATAGCTCCGCCAGCGATTTGGCAGTTCCCTCGTCGAAGCGGGCCAGCTCCAAGCCCTCCTCCTCCACCGCATCGGTGGCCATCACCCCGGCCCCGCCGGCATTGGTCATCACCCCCACCCGCCTCCCCCGGGGCAGGGGTTGCCTGGCCAGGGAATACGCGTAATCGAACAGCTCCTCCACGTTCCTGGCCCGAATAACCCCGCATTTGTGGAATGCGGCCTCGTAGGCCTGGTCCGAGCCGGCCAGGGTCCCGGTGTGGGAGGAGACGGCCCGGGCCCCGGCCTCGGTGCGCCCGGCCTTGAGCACCACGATGGGGGTGGACTTCACCACCTCCCGGGCGGTGCGGATGAACGCTCCCCCGTCCGCGATCCCCTCCAGGTAGGCCACGATCACCTTGGTGTCGGGATCGGCGGCGAAGGGGGGCAAGAAGTGGGTTTCGTTCAGGACCGCCTTGTTCCCCAACGACACGAAATGCGAAAAGCCCAGCCGCTCCTTTCGGGCCCAGTCCAGAACCGAAGTGCAGAAAGCCCCGGACTGGGAGAGGAAGGCGATAGAACCCGGTAACGCCCCCTGGGGCGCGAAGGTGGCGTTGAGCCCCGCCTCGGTGGAGATCAGCCCCAAGCAATTCGGCCCCAGCACGTTGAGTCCGTATTTGCTGGAGATCTCCACCAGGCGCTGCTCCCGGCTCGCCCCCTCCGGGCCGGCCTCCTTGAACCCAGCAGTGATGAGCACCACATTCCTTATCCCAACCCGGCCGCACTCCTCCACCACCTTCAGCGCCGCAGCCGGGGGGATCACCACCACCGCCAGGTCCACCGGGCCCGGCAAGGCGGCCACGTGGGGATAACATTTGACCCCTTCGATCTCCTGGTGGTTGGGGTTCACCGGATAGAACCGCCCCGGGAAGGTGGACATGTTCTTGAACATGACGTGCCCCAGCTTCCCCTGTTTGGGAGAGGCACCGATCAGGGCTACCGAGCTGGGAAACAGAAGGCCAGTTAGGTCCCGTTCCATGGCCCCCCATGGTAGCCGCCTCCACGGAACCTCCACAACCTCTACACGATTTCTCGACGGAGGGGTGATAACCTAGGCGCGGTTGAAGGGTTAACAACGCGAGAGCCCACAACCGCCACAGCCGCCCACCCGTTGGAAGGGGGTCGCAGGGGGGAGCCCCTCGACCCCCTTCCCCCCGGGGGGTATTCTCATGTCGATGAAAAAGATCCTGGTGGTGGAAGACGAGCGGCAGATCGCCCGGATGGTCCAAGCTTATCTTTCCCGGGAGGGCTACCGGGTGGAGGCCGCCTTTGACGGGGAGGAGGGCTGGACCCGGTTCAACGAAGGCAGGCCGGACCTGGTGATCCTGGACCTGATGCTGCCGCGCCTGCATGGGCTGGAGCTTGCCCGTCGCATCCGCGCCGGCTCCGACGTCCCCATCATCATGCTCACCGCCAGGGCCGAGGAGGCGGACCGGGTGGCGGGCCTGGAACTGGGGGCGGACGACTACGTGACCAAGCCGTTCTCCCTCAGGGAGCTGGCCGCCCGGGTGCGGGCGGTGCTGCGCCGGGTGGAGGGGACGGCGCCCCGGGAGGTCATGGAACTGGGCCCTTTGAAGATCGACTTCGCCGCCCGGGAGGTGTACCTGGAGGGCAAGCCAGTGGAGCTCACCCCCACCGAATTCGACCTCCTCGCCTACCTCGCCCGCCATCCAGGGCGGGTGTTCACCCGCACCGAACTCTTGGAGGCGATCCAAGAGCGCTCCTACGCCTCCCTCCCCCGCACCATCGACTCCCACATCAAAAACCTCCGGCACAAGATCGAGCCCGATCCAGCCTCCCCCCAGTTCATCCTCACCGTACACGGGGTGGGTTACAAGTTTCACCTGGCCGAGGGGGGATAGGACATGGCCTTCCGCTGGAAGCTGATCGGGGCGTTGGTGCTCACCGCGGTGTGCGCGGTGATCGGCACTTATCTCCTCACCACTTATTCCGTCACCTCCCGGTTCGACGAGTTTCGGGTGGAGAACCTCAAGGCCGCGGCCCAGGACCTGGCGGGCTTGCTGGGCGAGTACTGGCAGGCGCAGAGATCCTGGGAGAAAGTGGAGCGGCTGTTCGAGGCCCAGGTGTTCGTGCGCAGCCAAGGGCGGGTTATCTATCAGAAGAGCCTGTTGGGACAGTTCGCCCTGTTGGATCCCGAGCTCAACGTGGTGGCCTGTGCGGATGAACGGTGGCTGGAGTGTCATCTGGGGCAGGACCTTACCCCCCTGGCCAAGCAGGGTATCCCCATCGTGGTGGAGGGAACACAGGTGGGGATCCTGGTACCGCTGGATCCGGCCGATCTCACCCCATTGGAACAGGGGTTCCTCAGCTCGGTGCAGCGGGCGGCCATGGTGGGGGGGATCGTGGCCCTGGCGGTGGCGGCCCTGCTCGGCTCCCTCCTGGCCGTCCAGCTTTCCGCGCCGCTCCGCAAACTGATCCGGGCCACCGATAGGATCGCCCACGGGGACCTGGATTTTCGGGTACGGGTCCGGGGCCGGGACGAGATCGGCAAGCTGGCCAGGGCGTTCAACCACATGGCCCAAGAGCTGAAACGCTCCGAGGAAGCCAGGAAGAGCTTGCTGGCGGACATCGCCCACGAACTGCGCACCCCCCTCACCGTGATCCAGGGCAACCTGGAGGCGATGTTGGACGGCGTGTTCCCACTTTCCCAGGAATCGCTGGCCCCGGTGTACGAGGAGACCTTACACCTGGGGGCCCTCATCGAGGATCTGCGGGTGCTGACGCTCGCCGAGACCGGGCACCTGCCGCTTTCCAAACAGCGGGTGGAGCTGGGGGAATTAGTGGAGGGGGCGTGTGAGGCGGTGCGCCCGGCGGCGACCGACGAGGGGATCGAAGTGCAGGTGGAGGCCGAGCCGGGGGTGGTGGTGGAGGCGGATCCCATCCGCATCAGGCAGGTACTGGGCAATCTCCTGGCCAACGCGTTGCGGCACGCCCCTGCCGGCACGGCCATCCGGGTGCGGGCCCGCCGGGTGGGGGATGAGGCGTGGGTGGAGGTCCATGACCAGGGACCCGGCATCTCCCCGGAGGACATGCCCCGCATCTTCGAGCGTTTCTACCGGGGGGATCCGGCCCGCTCCGGGGAGGGGACCGGCCTGGGGCTGGCCATCGCTCGGGAGCTGGTGCGCCTGCACGGGGGGCGCATCTGGGCAGAGAACCGCGAGGGCGCCACGTTCGTGTTCGTCCTGCCCCTCGTTGCAGAGCCCGGTCCAGGTTCGTAACATCATGGCACTATGGCCGATGACGTTACATTCCACAGCCCTACCCTAGGCCCCTTAACTTTTCCCCAGGTGGTGGACGAGATCATCGGCATGATGGACGCCGACCCCAAGGCGGAGTACCAACTCATCGTGGGTACTGATTCCCAGACCTATCACCACAGCGCCGAGTACGTGACCGCTATCGTGGTGCATCGGGTGGGCAAAGGCGGCCGGTATTTCTGGCGCCGGTCCAAGGAGCGCCGGCCCAAGACCCTGCGAGAGCGCATCTGGCGGGAGGCCTGGCTTTCCTACGAGGTGGCCCAGATGGTGATAGACGCCCTCAGGAAGCGGGAGGTGCTGGGGTTCCATCTGGAGATCCACGTGGACGTGGGCCGGGCCGGGCGCACCCGGGAACTGGTGGAGGAAGTGGTGGGGATGATCATCGGGGTGGGGCTTCCGGTACGGACCAAGCCGGAGGCGTATGCCGCCTCCACCGTGGCTGATAAACACACCTGATCGCGCCTCGCCGGAGCTCACTTTTCCGGAAGGCCGTGGACCAACCGATAGACCCGTCGCCGGGGGAGTTGAAATTCCGCAGCCACTTTCCGCAAGGCCTCCTTGGCAGGAATCCCTTCCCGAAGGAGCCGCTGATACCTTTCCCGCACCAGGGACGGGGGGGACTCGGTTGCGGGCAGAGAAGCGGCCGGCGAGATGACCAATACCAATTCCCCTTTCAGTTTTCCCCGCCGGCGCACCTGGGAGAGGATCTCCCCCGCCGTCCCCCGGATCACCTCCTCGTGCACTTTGGTCAGCTCCCGGCATAGGGCCAACGGGCGGGCCGGCAGGACCTCCGCCAGCGTATCCAGCGTGTTTTCGATGCGGTGCGGCGACTCGTAGAGCACCACGGTGCGGCGTTCCTCCCGCAGGGAGGCGAAATACTCCCGCCGGGCCTTTTCCTTCTTGGGAGGGGTTCCGTCGAACACAAAGGGGTAAGGGGGGAAGCCGGACAGGATCAATGCCGGGATGATCGCCGTAGGGCCGGGTACGACCACCACCGGGACCCCCCGCGCCAGCGCCTCCCGCACCAGGGGATACCCCGGATCGGCCACCAGGGGCGTCCCCGCATCCGAGATCAGGGCGATGTCCTTTCCCGCTTCCAACAGGTTCACGATCTCCCCCGCCCGCTCCCTCTCCACCCCTTGGTAGAAGCTGGTGGTGAACGGGGTTTTGATCCGATATCGCTCCAGGAGGATGCGGCTCCTCCGCGTGTCCTCGGCCACGATCAGGTCCACCTCCCGCAGCACCCGCAGGGCGCGCAGGGTGACGTCCTCCAGGTTCCCGATCGGGGTGGCGACTACGTACAGTGTCCCAGCCATCGGCTCGATTATCCTGGCAGGGGCCGGCGGCGCCAGCTTGCGGGGGAGGCATCCACA
Organism: Candidatus Bipolaricaulota bacterium; assembly: GCA_015661965.1. Lineage (GTDB taxonomy): Bacteria > Bipolaricaulota > Bipolaricaulia > Bipolaricaulales > Bipolaricaulaceae > UBA3574. The sequence goes on along the minus strand of DQVA01000147.1, from coordinate 4,923 downwards.
GGCTATCGTGTTTTTCCCATGGAGGACAAGCTCACAGACCTCAAGCAGCGATTGGAACGCCTGGCCGCCCGGGTGGACCTGGAAGGCCTGCGGGGGCGCATCGCCACCCTGGAGGGGGAGATGTCCCGCCCTGGGTTCTGGGACGACCGGGGCGCCGCCCAGGCCAAGGCCAAGGAGTTGGAGGCGGCAAAAGCCCGCCTGGCCGAGTTCTCCCAACTCCAGGAGGCCTTGGAGGAGGCGGAGGTGCTGTGGCAACTCGCGGAGGAGGAGGGGGACGAGGGCGTCCGGGCCGAGGTGGAGGAGCGGCTGCAGGCGCTCGAGGAAGCCCTGGAGCGGGCCCGGGTGCAGGTGCTCCTCTCCGGGCCTTACGACCGCAACGATTGCTTCCTCGCCCTGAACGCCGGGGCCGGGGGCACCGACGCCCAGGACTGGACCGAGATGCTCCTCCGCATGTACACCCGCTTCTGCGAGCGCCAGGGCTGGGGGGTACGGCTGGTGGACGAGACCCCCGGCGAAGAGGCCGGGCTCAAGTCCGCCACCCTGGAGATCAAAGGCCCCTACGCCTACGGGATCCTGAAGGGGGAGACCGGGGTGCACCGGCTGGTGCGGATCTCCCCGTTCGATGCTGCCCACCGCCGTCATACCTCGTTCGCCTCCGTGACCGTGACCCCCCAGGTGCCGGAGGAGGACGTGGACATCTCCGAGGACGATATCAAGGTGGAGGCGTTCCGGGCCGGGGGGCCGGGGGGGCAGCACATGCAGAAGAACGAGACCGCGGTACGGGTGACCCACCTCCCCACCGGGCTGGTGGTGGTGTGCCAAAACGAGCGCTCCCAGTACCAGAACAAGCTCACCGCCCTCAGGATCCTGCGGGCCCGCCTCCGGGCCCTGATGGAGCAAGAGCGGGCCAAGAAACTGGAGGAGCTGCGGGGGAAGCTTTCGGATATCGAGTGGGGCCACCAGATCCGGTCCTACGTGCTCCAGCCCTATCAACTGGTCAAGGACCACCGCACCGGGGTGGAGGTGGGAAACGTCCAAGGGGTGCTGGACGGGGACCTGTGGCCGTTCATCTGGGCGTATTTGGAGGGAAACGGTGACGGTGAAAGAGGCGCTTGAGCTGGCCCTCCGGCTCTCCGGCCTGTCCCGGGTGCCGGCCGATTCCGGGGTGCTGGTCCCGGGAGAACTTGAGGAGAAGGTGCTGTTTGCCATCGACGTGGGGGTGGCGGAATTGCTCCTGGCCAAGGGGCTGGGGGCGGGCGGGGTGATCGCCCATCACCCGCCCGGAGGGCAGCCCCGCCTCCACTGGCACCGGGTGCTGTGGCGCCACGCCGAGCTCCTCACCGCCTACGGCGTGCCGGAGGGGGAGGCCCGGGCTGCGGCGGGGGAGCTGGTACAGGAGTTTGCCGCCCGGGACCACACCGCCAACTACGACCACGTGCCGGGCGCCGCGCGGGCCCTGGGGCTCCCCCTGGTGGGGATCCACACCCCGCTGGACGAGTTGGGGCGCAAGAGGTTGGTGGCGGCGGTGGGGGCGCTGTCGCCCAAGGCCACGCTGGGGGAGCTGCTGGAAAGGCTTTCCTCCTTGCCCGAGCTAGGAAACGCGGCCACCGAAGTGGAGCTCCGGCTGGGCTCCCCGGACCGGCGGGCGGGCAGGGTGGCGGTGTTGCACGGGGCGGGGACCAACGGCGGCTACCCGGTGGCGGCCTGTGCCTTCCGCCACGGGATCGACACGGTGCTCTACATCCACTGCTCCCAGGCGGCGGCCCAGCGGTTGGCGGAGGAATTCCCCGACAAAAACCTGGTGGTGACCGGCCATATCGCTTCCGACTCGTTGGGGATAAACCCATTCCTTGCGGAGCTTGAATCGCGGGGCTTGGAGGTCATCCCACTGGACGTGGTGAAGCCCTAGCCTCCGCGGGCTCGGTCCAGCCAGGCTTGGAGGATGAGCACCGCGGCCAGCTCGTCCCGCACCCTTCTCCTGTGGCGCTCGCTGAGCCCCGCCTGGGAGAGCACCCGGTCTGCCTCAACCGTGGTCAACCGCTCGTCCAGGAACTCCACCTCAAGGCCGGTCCGGGCAGCGAGCTTCCGGGCGAACGCCCGCACCTTGGCCGCCTGCTCCCCCTCGCTCCCGTTCATGTTCAGAGGCAGCCCCACCACCATCCTCCCCACTCCTTCCCGAGCACAGAGGGCAGCGAAGTAATCGAGATCTTCTTCCTCCCCCCGACGGAGGTACACGCCCCGGCCCTGGGCCACGGTCCCGGTCTCATCCGAGACCGCCACCCCAATGCGCCGGTCCCCCACGTCCAGGCCCAACACCCTCATGCGCCCGATAGGATAGCGAGGGCCCGGCGGATCATGTCCTCCACGGAGGCCTCCGGGCATTCCCGCCGCAGCCGCTCCACCGCCTTCCTGGCCTCCGCCTCGGTGAAGCCCAGCGCCTTGGAGGTGAGGGCCCTGATGACCACCTGTTCCTTTTCGGAAAGCGGGGTGACCACCGGCGGGGCGAGCTTGGAGAGCCGTCCGGCCAGCTCCACCAGCACCCGCTGGGCGGTGCGCCTGCCGATCCCCTTTACCTGCTCCAGGGCGGACAGGTCCCCGCTGCGGATGGCGGCGAGGAACTCTTCCGGGGGCAGGGCGGACACCAGCCGGAAGGCGAGCTTGGGCCCGAGCTGCGGCACGGAAAGCAAGCCCACGAACATCTCCCGCTCCTCCCGGGTGGCAAAGCCGTAAAGCTCCAGGGAATCCTCCCGCACGATGAGATGGGTGTAAAGCTTGACCAAAGCGGGCTCGGCCGTCTCGGCCGTCCTGGGGGGCACCTGAACTTTCATCCCCACTCCCCCCAAGGTCAATACCAAAAAATCCTCGCCCCGCTCGGCCACCGGCCCCTCCAGGTATTCCAGAAGCCCGCTCATCCTTCCTCCACCTTCGCCCAGGGGGAAAGCGCCCGCCGGAGCCTTTCCACCTCGTTTTCCGGCAGCGCCACCACCAGGATCGCCTCCCCATCGTACCCTTGCGCCCGCACCCGGGCGCCCAGCATCCCCAGGACGGCCAGGGCCTCCCCCACCCGGCCGTTCGGCAGCCGCAGCCGCACCTGCACCTGGCGCACCCGCTCCACGATCCCGGCGGCCTCCAGTGCCCCTTTGGCCGCGGCCCGGTAGGCCCGCGCCAGGCCCCCCACCCCCAGCTTCACCCCGCCGAAATAGCGCACCACCGCGACCAGCACCCCCTCCAGCCCCTCCCCCTGGAGCAACCGCAGGACGGGGCGACCGGCCGAACCGGCGGGCTCCCCCGCGTCGTCCGCCCGCTCCTTGTGGGGGAGGCGCCAGGCATAGGCGATATGCTGAGCATCGTGGTACTCGCGCCGGAGCGCAGCGAGGAGTGCTTCGATCTCCCCCTCGGTTGAGACCGGGTAGGCGAACGCGAGGAACCGCGAGCGCCTCTCCACGAGCTTCGCCCGCCCCGGCCTAGCCAGCGTCCGCATGGAACCCACAGGGAGGCTCCTCAGCGGCAAGGCGGGACAGTTCCCGGAATGCTGTCTCCACCCGGTCCTCCTCGCCGGAGAGGAGCAGCACCACTGCCCCCTCCCCGGGGCCCACCCCGCCCGAGGCCACATGTCGGGCCTCTACCCCATACAGGAGCTCCACCGCCTCGGTTTCGGTTACCACTGTCCCCACCAGGGGGAACAGGCCCACCGGCTGGCCGCTGGTACGCCGCAGCCGGCCCATCCCCAGCTCCCTGGCCAGCTCGGTCAGGGGGACGTGGACGCTCTTCAGGCGGGAGATGGGGATGACGATCTCCGCCCCCCGGGCCAGGGCCGGGGCCACGTAGCGGCCCACCGTGCCGCCGTTCCCGGCGCCCATGAACACCCCTACCACCCCCTGAGGATCGAGGGCATTCCCGCCTTTTATCACTACGTCCCCGGCCTTAAGACGGGACAGCACCTCCTGTGGGGGGAGCTCCGTCTGCCGCCCCCGCTCCAGCACCAACTCTCGTCCCCTCCGGTCGGCGGGCACTACGGAAAGCTCCCGGCCGACATAGCCGGCACAATGGAATGCCTTGTCCACCGGTTTCCCCAGCAACTCCTCGGCCACGTAGGCGTTGGTGGTCCCCAGGGTGACCACCACTAGCCCTTCCCGCAACGCCCGTTTCACTTGGGGCAAGGCGACCACGCCCCGGCCGATGAGGCGCTTGGCCGCCCCCTGAGGCAGCGCTACCATTGCCTTGGCCTTCATGCTATAACCGTATAGCAAACCCAAATCCCAAGCAAAGGGGTGACCTAATGCGGTTCACGAAAGAGGACTATGAGCGCGAGCAGCGGGAGTTCCGCTGGGAGATCCCGGAAGACTTCTCCATCGTCAAGCTGGTGGACGGCCATGCGGCCAAAAGGCCCGACCGCCCCTGTGTGATCTGGGAGTCGGAAGCTGGGGAGAGGCGGACCCTCACCTGGGGGGAGCTGGCGGAACTCTCGGCCCGGTTCGCCGCCGTGCTTCAGGGGCTGGGGGTGAAGAAGGGGGAACCGGTGATGCACATCTTCCCCCGGCTTCCGGAGGCCTACATCGCCCAGCTCGGCACCTTCAAGGCCGGGGGGGTGGCGGTCCCCTGCACCGAGATGCTGCGTCCCAAGGAGATCGTGTACCGGGCCGAGGTGTCCGGGGCCAGGGTGATCGTGGCCCACGTGTCCACCGCCGACCAGGTGGAGGAGGCGTGGGGCAAGTGTCCCCTGGAGCACCGCCTCCTGATCGGGGGGGAGCGTCCCGGCTGGCTCTCCTTCGGCAAGGCAATCCGGGAGGCGCGGTCCCTGGAACCGGTCCCCCTCACCGCCCAGGATCCCATGACCATCAACTTCACCTCCGGCACCACCGGCAACCCCAAGCCGGTGATGCACCGCCACCGCTGGATGTACGGGCACAACCGGGTCACGGC
>DQVA01000233.1 GCA_015661965.1 Candidatus Bipolaricaulota bacterium | reverse complement strand
CTTCCCTTCATCCCTTCCCTGCTTGGTTTGGGGGCCATGCTGATCTATTGGCGGAAGGTGGGCGAACCTACCCTGCTACCGGCGTGGGGTACGTTCGTCGTCGCCGATATGGTCTTCACGGTGCTGCTTGTGGGGCCCGCCTTCGCCGGGGGCTAGCGCAGCCACCGCTCCAGAAGGCGGTTGAACTTAGTGAATCGCGATTCGTGCGGGCTCAAAGGCTGCACCAAGATCGTGTACAGCCCCGCCAGGTTCCCCCCCAGCACATCTGTCAGTACTTGATCACCGATCATGGCCGCCTTTCGCGGGTCTACCCCCAGGGCTTTGAGCGCGCGGCGGAAGCCGCCGGGGAGGGGTTTGCGCGCGCGCCAGATCACCGGGATCCCAAGCCCGGAGAAGAACTCCAGCACCTCCGGGCGTTGGCAAAGCCTGCCATTTGAGATCACCGCCAACTTGAACCCCGCTGCGGAAAGCCGCTGCAGGAGTTCGGCCGTCCGCGCGCTCGGGGGGCCGGCCCGCCACAGGCCCAACGTATTATCGAGATCGAAAAGGAGCGCCCGGATCCCCTTCTCCCACAGGGCTTGGTAGTCGATGGCGTGGATGGAACGGGCCCGGGCCCGGGGCCGAATGTGGTTCATCCTCCCCGGCGGGTTTCGCCCACCGGCGCGAATCGGCGCGCCCGCTCCAGCAGCCGCAGCACTTCCTCCACCGCCCCTGGGGCCACGTACAGCTTGTACAGCTTGCGTCCCCCCTCCTCCCGGTATTCCCGCCGTACGTTGGCCAGGCCATCGGTGGCCATCAGCATCCCGTCCAGGAAGTGAAGGGCCTTGTCGGTGGTCTCTACCCAGAGGACCTCCGCATCTTTGGGGGGGCGGAGTTGTCGCAAGCGGGAAAAATCCACGGCTAACCCTCCAGTTCTTGCAACTGGCGGCGCAGGGCAAGCTCCGGCTCCACCCCCCAGGCATGAGCCAGGGAGCACACGGCCAGGAGAAGCCTCCCCACTTCCCGTTGGGGGTCGCCCGGGGGGCGCGCAGGTGGGGTAAGGTATGGGTGGCCGCGAACCTTTTCGCCCCCGCCTTCCAGGTATTTCCTGGCCGCGAGCAGGGCAGGCCGGGCCAGGTCGCGACCCTTCCCCTCTCGCCGCTTCTGTTCCTCCCACCGGTTTCTGACCTCAGCCGGGGTCTCCGCCTTGGCCTCCCCGAACACGTGGGGGTGGCGGTGGACAAGCTTCTCCCGCAGGGAGTCAGCCACATCCCCTAGGTCGAATCGGCCAGCCTCGGCCTCTATCTGGGCGTGGAGGAGGACTTGCAGGAGAAGATCCCCCAGCTCATCCTTGATCCTGTCTGGGTCCCCTTCCTCCAGCGCGGCCGCCACTTCGTATGCCTCTTCCAGGAGGTAGGGGACCAAGGAGGCATGGGTCTGGGCCCGATCCCAGGGGCATCCATCCGGCCCCCGCAGCTGGGCGATCACCCGCACCACAGCTTCTACCGCTTCCCCGAGCCGTCCCATCACCCCGGCGGGGCCTCGGTGGCGGGTGCGGTCTGTACTGGCTCCGCCTCTAAGATGGTCGGTGGGGTTTGCACCTCTCCCCCCAGCTCCAGGAGGAGCGACACCAGTTCCTCGGCTCGGAACTCGGGGTTCGCGGCGTAGATGCGCTCAAGGTCCGCTTTGGCCTGGTCAAGTTCCCCCCGCTCCCGGTGGATCT
>DQVA01000106.1 GCA_015661965.1 Candidatus Bipolaricaulota bacterium | reverse complement strand
TGTGGCAAAATGACCTATGCAAGATGAAATCAAAGGAGGTGGTACCATTGCGAAATGGCAGGGCTATGGTTGCGATGCTGTTGGTCTTGGTATTGGTGGCCAGCGTGGTCTCCCTAACGCTGGCCAAGAGGGGAGACTCCGGGGTTTCGGTCCGGGCTCGTGTGGGGGGGCAGATCGTACTTGAGATCATGAGCGGGCAGGAGATAAGATTTGAAGTCGACCCCCTTATGAACCCTGAGGACACAGCCGAGACCGAGCTTCTGGTTCGTACCAATGCCCCCCGCTACTCCATCATCGCCCAGTTCGGTGATTTCCTTATCGGGGATTACGACCTCATCGAGAACGAGAAGTTCTTTGTCCGCTCTAAGGCTCCGGGGAGTGGTCAGGCCATCGATGACTGGACCGTGCCCAAGGGGCAGATCACCGTTCTAAAGGACGAGGATGGACTCACCTCGGGGGAGACCACTTTGGTGGAGTACAAACTGATGGTGGACTTCACGGTGCCCCCCGGGGAGGGCAAGCTGCAGGTGGTGTTTACCGCCGTACCCGCCTTCTAGGGAGGTGAACTGTGATGAAAAAGCTGACGGTAGCGTTTAGCCTTTCTGTTTTGCTGGGGACCTCGATTGCCGCGGCTGGGATTTCCCTGTCCCCCCTCCTCACCGAAATCGTGCTCCCACCGGGTGCCACTTACTCGGACGTGATCTACATCACCAATACCGGAGTTGAGCCGGTGACGGTCCAGGCCCAGGCCTTGGGCTACGTGCTGGAGGATGGCGTACCTAGGTTCCTGGACCCGGCTGAAGACACCTACCCCTATAGCGGCAAGGAGTTGCTGACGATCGAGCCGTCTGAGCTCCCCCTCCAGCCCGGGGAAAGCGTCGCATTCACCTACCGGCTGAGGATGCCGGAGGAGCTGTTCCCTTTCGGGGGAAGGTACGTGGCCGCTGTGTTCTGGATAAAGCCGGAGGCGGAGGCCGAGGCCCAGGTGGTGGTGTCGGCTCGGGTGGCCTCTCTGTTTCTGATCAACCCGGGCGGGGGGGCCGCTCCCCGGTTGAAGTTAGAAGATCTCAAAATTTACCAGTCTCCTACCCAGCCCCGGACCGTGATCCTTGAGGCCCAGATTACAAACATCGGCAACCTGCACTTTAACTCCGAGAAGGTAGTAGGGCGGGTGTTCGTCACCGACGAGGACGGTTATTTCGTCGAAGAGTTCGACTTCTGTGCACATCACATCATCATGCTCCCCGGCAACGTCAGGTACCGACAAACCACCTGGCAGGTGCCAGAGGAGCTACGCAGTGGGCTGTACCAGTTTCATTTGGACATCCTCCTGTTTGGGCCCGCCGGGACGGAACCTCAGAGGTATCTATTCTCAGCTACAGTTGAGTTGAACTTCTAATTACATATCAAAAAGTGGGGAAAGGGGGCGGCGTTAGCCGCTCCCTTTTCGTATGGTCCAGGTTGTGCCGTCAGGCGTGTCACGGAGCTCAATCCCCAGCTGGGAAAGCCGGTCCCGGATCCGGTCCGCCAGGGCGAAGTTCTTCTGGCTTCGGAGTGCGGCCCTGAGTTCGATGAGGAGCCCGATGAGCTCTTCGGTGCGTCCTTCGGCCCGGGGGCGGGCCCGCTGGAACAGCCCCAGGGGTTGGGCCAGCCGCCGCACCAGGGCGGCCGCGGCCCGTGCCCCGATGGGATCCCCACCCCCCTGTCGCAGCCGGTGGGCCGCCCCCACCAGCTCCTGCAGGACCCCGATCGCCCCCGCGGTGTCGAAGTCCTCAGAGAGCCGGACGTGGAACCGCTCCTCCAGTGCGGCGAGCTCGGCGGAGAAGCCCTCCGGGATCTCCCCCTCCTCCGGCAGGGCCTCGGCGGCCCAGAGAAAGTCGTACACCCCCTCCACCGCCTTCTTTGCCTCCCGCAGCGCCTCGTCGGAGAAGTCCAGGGGCTTTCTGTAGGCGCGGGTGAGGTAGAAGTAACGCACCGCCTCGGTGCCGTACTCGGCCACCACGTCCCGGGCATAGGCGAAGTTGCCCAGCGACTTCGCCATCTTTTCCCCCCGCACGGTGAGCATCCCGTTGTGGAGCCAGATTCTGGCGAAGGTCTTGCCGGTTGCCGCCTCGGCTTGAGCGATCTCGTTTTCGTGATGGGGGAAGATCAGGTCATTGCCCCCGGCGTGGATGTCCAAGGGCACCCCCAGGATGTCCATGGACATCACCACGCACTCGGTGTGCCAGCCCGGGCGTCCCTCGCCCCAGGGGGAAGGCCACTTGGGCTCGCCGGGCTTGGCCGCCTTCCAGAGCGCGAAGTCCAGCGGATCGCGCTTTTTCTCGTCCACCGCGATCCTGGCCCCTGCCTCCAGCTCCTCCAGCACCTTTCCCGAAAGCTTCCCGTAGCCGGGGAAGCTAGCCACCGAGAAGTACACGTCCCCCGCGGCCACATAGGCGTGCCCCTTGTCGATGAGCACCTTGATCAGCTCGATCATCTTGCCCACGTACTCGGTGGCCTTGGGGGAGTGGGTGGGACGCTTCACCCCCAGCCGCTCCAGGTCCTGGAAGTACTCGTCGGTGTAGCGGGCGGCGATCTCGCTTGCCGGGACACCCTCCTCCCGGGCCCGGCCTATGATCTTGTCCTCGATGTCGGTGATGTTCTGGACGTAGATCACCTCCCTTCCCTGGGATTCCAGGTAGCGCCGCAGGGCGTCGAACACGATGAACGGGCGGGCATTGCCGATGTGGATGAGGTCGTACACGGTGGGGCCGCACACGTACATCCTCACGGTATCACTGGTGAGCTCCTCCATTCGGCGCGATAGCGTACTCATCAGGTGCAACCCCACCACCTCCTTTTCCCCAAGTGTAGGTGCCCCCCGCCCCCCCTACAAGAACCGGACCGTGCGGAAGAATGGGCCAGGCCCGGGGTCATCACTTCGGCCTGGGTTATTGGCTTTGCAAGAGGGATCGCTTGTTTGGGCCGCATCAGAACGGGGCGTATGGCCCGCCCGCTCCTCCTAGGCTATGGGGTTGGGCAATAAAGGGCCGAGCTCCGGCAATTTCCATCCTATGCTACCATCCGCGGTTGCCGGCGAGCCCTAAGGGACCGAACTTTACAACATCCAAACGCCCGCCAGGCGCGAAGCCCACCAAGAGCCACCCCACCCGCTTTGGCAGTCCGGATCCTCTGCGTCTATCAACCCATCCCCATCGTCATCTAGGTTGTTGTCACAACAGCTCTCGGTGTAGTAGCAGCCTTGGGAGGGATCACAATGGTCTTGGGTACAGAAGTTGCCATCGTCGCAGTTTATCGGCTCGTGCTGGCATTGACCGGTGCTGGTGTCGCACCAATCATAGGTACAGATGTTGCCATCGTCGCAATCACAGTCGGCGTCGTTACAGTCGAAAGAGCCATCGCAGTCGTTGTCTTTTCCATCGGTACAGTTAGGTTCATAGCTTTGAGGATAAACGGTTGGATCCCCATCGTCGCAGTCTCCAGCGTGACTGGCAGAGTACGCCCCGGAGGGGCCGCATAGGCACTCACTATCCCCGGCTACCCCCCAGCCATCGCCGTCGGTATCCCGGTAGTAGGTGGCACAGCCCGCCGCCCCCTCCTCATCCGTCATTCCATCACAGTCGTTGTCCTCACCGTCACACACTTCAGTGGCCCCAGGATGGATGTTTGGATCCCAATCGTCGCAGTCTCCACGTCTGGTCGCCCGGTAGGTTCCAGAGGGTTCGCACAGACATCTGCTCAGAGGGGTTCCCCAACCATCGCCGTCGGCATCTCGGTAATAGATCACACACCCCTCAGCCCCCTTCTCGTCGGTTTGGCCGTCGCAGTCATTGTCGATCCCATCACAGACCTCCACCGCCCCTGGGTGAACCAGGGGATCGGAGTCGTCACAGTCCCCACCCTGGGTGGCAGTATATCGGCCGCTCGGGGCCGGGAGGCACTGGCTGTCCTCGTCTACTCCATAGCCATCAGCATCGGCGTCCCGGAAATAAGTGAGGCAACCCGGCAGTGCCTCCTCTGGCCGCTGGGACTCCGCTGGAGGCACCTCGCTCTCAGGGGGGCTGGGCTCGATAACGGGCCCTTCATAAATGGAAGAACTGATCACAGCTTCGCTTTCCAGTGGTCCCACGAATCCAGGGCCTGTCTCCAAAGTGAGGGTGAACATGGCAAGCTCGTGGATTGCGAGTTCCCCCACCTCCCAAGTATCCGCTTCCGCATCGTACAACCCTTGGGATGGTTCAGCGTCGATGAGAACGGCGTTGGTGGGTAATATATCGCTCACCAGCACATCTTGCGCCGCTGCCGGTCCCTCATTCCACACCAACACCCAGCATCGAACTTGTGTTCCAGGGGTTGCTACCTGCGGCGGATAGAATATGACCGCAAGCTCCAGGGTGGTTGCGGGAACGAGCTCGGTGGTGACAAGTACCTGATTGTTACCAAGATCCGGGTCGAAGGTAAGGGAATTCACCGTGGCCATGTTTGTAATCGGACCGGAGACATCATCGGTTGGAAGAAGCAGCAACACCAAAAGCGCGCTGCCCCCCACAGGGAGGCTCCCTATCTGCCAAACCACCGCCCCTTCTTGGTAACTCGCGGGTACGGGACCGAAGCTATCTAGGTAGTCGGTGCCCTCCGGAAGGAGGTCAGCTACCGTCACTCCCTGGGCCTCGCCAGGCCCTAGGTTAACCACCATGAGACCGTAGACCAAAGGCTTTCCTACAACGGCAGGATCGGTCAAGTTCCACTTGGTAAGACGAAGATCAGCTTGGTGGGAGGAGCCGATTCCAGTTACAGTGCCCGCCGCGGTCGACAATAAGGTCAAGCCCAATGCCACCAGACACTTTCTCGCCAGCTGCCCCATCTCTCCCCCTCCTTACTGCCCTGGCGAATGGCTTCGTTCCTCTTGGCAAAGTTAGGCAATGTAAGCGGGAGACACAAATTATGTCTGTAGCAGCCCGACATCATTTTATGGATCTCACAAGTCGTGGTCAACTAGGAGGACAAAAGGGGGCGGCTGAGAGCCGCCCCCTCCCCGGATCGTCGGCAGCTTCCTACATGAAGATGGGGGCCACCGGGAATAGCGATGCGAACAGGAGCGCGATCACGCTCATCAGCTTGATCAGGATGTCCAGGGACGGTCCCACCGTATCCTTCAGCGGGTCGCCCACCGTATCCCCGATCACCCCGGCGGCGTGGGCCTCGGAGCCCTTGCCGCCGTAGTGCCCCTCCTCCACGTACTTCTTGGCGTTGTCCAAAGCGCCGCCGGCGTTGGCACAGTAGATGGCAAGCTGGATCGCCGACAGAAGCGCCCCCACCAGGAAGCCGGCCAGGGTGTAGCGGCCGAAGATGAGGCCCACCACCAGCGGCATGGCCAAAGCCAACAGGGACGGGATCACCATCCTCTTCACGCCCCCATGGGCGGTGATGGTGATACAGCGCTTGTAGTCCGGCGGCTCCTCCCCGGTGAGGATCTTGGGGTTCTCCCGGAACTGCCGCCTCACCTCCTGCACCATCACGTTGGCCGTGCGCGACACCGCCCGGATCAACAGGGCCGAGAACACGTAGGGGATCATGGCCCCCACGATCAGGCCCGCCAGCACGAACGCCCCGATCTCCACCGCCGGGGAGATCATGGCGATCTGGGGGATGTGCACCTCGGCTACGGAGCTTGCCGCCGACCACATGTAGGCCGCGATCAGGCCCAGGGCGGCGAACGCCGCCGAGCCGATGGCGAACCCCTTGCCGATGGCAGCGGTGGTGTTGCCGATGGCGTCCAGGGCATCGGTCCGCTCCCGCACCGAGGGATCGAGCTCGGCCATGGTGGCGATGCCGCCGGCGTTGTCGGCTATCGGGCCATAGGAGTCCACCGATACCGTCATCCCCACGAAGGACAGCATCCCCAACGCGGCGTAGGCCACCCCCAACAGGCCCCCCAGCTGGTAGGCGCCGATGGTGGCCCCGGCGATGATCAGCACCGGCCACAGGGTGGACAGCATCCCCACTGCCATCCCCTCGGTCACCCCCACCGCGGGACCGGAGGCATAGGCCTGGGCCAGCTCCCGGGTGGGCTTGTAGCGATAGGAGGTGTAGTACTCGGAGATGAACCCGATCCCCACCCCGGCGGCGATCCCCAACAGCATGGACCAAAACGGCGTGAAGTTGGCCGGGGACAGGGCGGTGGTGACGATGGCGAACAGGGCGGTGAGCCCGGCGGCGATCCTGGTTCCGTTCATCAGGATGCCCTGCATGTTCTCCTGCCGACGGGAGGCCCGGATGTAAACGATCCCCAGGAGGCTGGCCACGATCCCCCCGGCCACGTAAAGGAGGGGTAGCAACGCCAGCCACCAGTAGTTCTCCTCTAGGCCGATCTTGCCGCCGAACTGGGCCAACAGGCCCTGGATATCCGCGTTGCCCCGGCCCACGAAGATGTACAGGGCCATCACCACCACCGAGATGGTGGCCCCGATGAACGACTCCAGCAGGTCCGCCCCCAATCCCCCCACGTCGCCCACGTTGTCCCCCACGTTGTCGGCGATGGAGGCGGGATTGCGGGGATCGTCCTCGGGGATGTGGGCCTCCACCTTGCCCACCATGTCCGCCGCCATGTCCGCCGCCTTGGTGTAGATGCCGCCACCTACCCGGTCAAACAGGGCCACCAGCGATGCCCCCATGGAGTAGGCGGACACGATCAGGGCCGCCTTGATGAAGTTGATGTCGGCACCAGGGATGCCCCAGATGTTCTTGGTGTGGATGCCCAGGGTGGCGGGATCGAAATCTTTTCGGAACAGCCAGATCACCAGTGCAAGGCCCCCCAATGCCAGGCCGGCCACCGCCATCCCCATCACCGACCCTCCGGACAGGGCCACGTTCAGGGCTT
>DQVA01000234.1 GCA_015661965.1 Candidatus Bipolaricaulota bacterium | reverse complement strand
GGCTCCCCTGGGAGGAGCTCCTGGACAGGGCCGGGATCATCTTGCTGATCCTGGATCAGGAGGGACGGATCCTGCGGGTGAACGAATCCGGGGCCAGGCTGCTTGGGGCGAGCCCGCAGGAGCTGATTGGCCGGGATTGGTTCGCGGACTTCGTGTCCCCGCAGGGGGAGCTGGAACTCCGGAGGGTGTTCTCCGCTACCCTCGGGCGGGGCACCGCCCACGTGAACACCGTCCGTAGCCTGGCCGGGGAGGAGAGGACCATCGTGTGGCGCAACGCCCCGCTCCCCGAGCCCGGCACTGGGGTAGTGGCCCTGGGGATCGACATCACCGATCGGATCCGGCTGGAGGAGAAGTTAAAGGCGGCAGTGGAGGATGCCGAGCGGCGGTTGAACCGCCTCACCGCCCTCAGGCAGATCGACAAGTCCATCATCGCCAGCCGCAGCCTCGAGGAGACGGCCCAACTCGCCCTGGAGGCGATCCCCCCGGAGCTGGGCGCCGACGCGGTAGCTCTGACCCTGTTTGAGGGGCACGAGCGCCGCCCCGTGCTCTTCTGCATGCGGCTTCCCAACGGTACGTTGATCAGGGAGGAGGCCTTCCAGTTGACCGCCCCCCTGCTTGAGGAGCTCATCGAGGGCAAGGAAACGGTGGCCGTGCCCGACCTGGAGGCCGACCCCAGGGTGCAGGTGCATCTGGATCGGATAAGGAGCGAGGGCCTGCGCTCCTATCTCGGGGTGCCACTGGTGACGCAGGGACGGGTGGTGGGGGTGCTCCATGTCCTCTCCAAATCCAAACCGTTGGCCCAGGCCGAGGACGTGGAGTTCTTCCGGACCTTGGCCGGCCAAGTGGCCATCGCCCTGGAGTCCACCAGGCTCACCGAGGAGCTAGCCCGCTCGGAGCGCGAGTACCGGGAGCTATTCGATATGGCCCCGGTGGGCATGTATCGCGCCACCTTGGACGGGCGGCTGCTCAAGGCCAACCCCGCCCTGGCCCAACTCCTCGGGTTCCCCTCCCCGGAGGCCCTCCTGGCGGGGGTGCCCAACGTGCGGTCGCTGTACGCAGAGCCGGTCCGCCGGGACGAGTTCCTTCAGCGGCTCCTGGTGAGCAGGATGGTGCAGGGGTTCAAGGTGCGCCTACGGAGGGCGGACGGCGCCATCCGCTGGGTGAGCAAGAACGCCCGGCTGCTCCGGGACCCACAGGGGCAGCCCTGGGGCTATGAGGTCGTGTGTCTCGACATCACCGAGGAGAAAAAAGCCGAAGCGGAGCGGGAGAGGAACTGGCGAAGGTTCCAGGCACTACTGGAGCACGCGCCCGATGTCATCGCCCTGCTGGATCCCGCGGGGAAGATCACGTACGAGTCCCCCTCCTTTACCCGCATATTCGGCGTCCCGGCCCACCGGGTGATCGGGCAGCCGATCTGGCAGTTCTTCCATCCCCAGGACCTGCCTCAAGTGCAAGAGAGCTGGCAGCAGCTCCTCGCCCGTCCCGGGGGCTCAGAGAAGGCGACCTGGCGCATCCGGCTCGGAAGTGGGGAGTGGCGCTGGGTGGAGGCGGTGGTCACCAACCTCCTGCACGACCCGGCGGTGCAGGCGATAGTGGTCAATTATCGAGATGTCACGGAGCAGGTGCTCATCCAGCAAAAGGAGACCCGCCTCCGGCGCCGGCTGGAGCTCCAGTGGCGGGTGGGGGAGTTGGCGGATGCCAGCGTTGCCACCCTGTATCGGGAAGCACTGAACGGGGCCCTGGAGCTCACGGAGAGCCCTATTGGGGTCATCGGCCAGGTCAAAGAGGGGGAGGAGAAGGTTTCGCTGTTGGCCTGTTCGGATGAGGTGATGGCCAAATGCCAGGTGGAAGATAAGCCGTGCCGGCTGGAGCTCAGCACCGCGGGCCTGTGGGCCGAGCCACTGCGCAGCGGGAAGCCGCTGATCGTGAACGACTACCCCTCCCATCCCGGGAGGCGCGGGCTCCCGCAGGGGCACCTCCCCATCCAGCGGCTGCTGGGGGTCCCCGTCCCGGTCCGCGGCAAGGGCACCATCCTGGTGGTGGTGGCCAACAAGCCCAGCGAATACACGGAGGAGGACGTGGTCCAGCTCCGCAGGTTCGTGAGCTCGGTACAGGTGATCCTGGAACGGCGGGCGATGGAGGAGGAGCTGGCCCGCTCCCAGCGAGAGCTCCTGAGGCAAGAGCGGCTGCGGCTGGTGGGCCAGTTGGCCTCCGGGGTGGCCCACGACATCAACAACGCCCTGTCCCCGGTATTGGGGTACGTGGATTTGCTCCTTCAAACCGAGCCTGATTTGGGCCCACGGGTCCGTGGATATCTGGAGCGGATC
>DQVA01000274.1 GCA_015661965.1 Candidatus Bipolaricaulota bacterium | reverse complement strand
CTGGCCTTCGGGTTTGCCATGGGGGTGCTCTCCCAGTCACTGTATCTGGGGGCGGCGTTGGCCGCTTCTGGGCTCATCGTGCTCTTGTTCGCCCCCATCATGCCCAAGAAGACCGGCAAGGGCATCCGGGTGCTGCGAGACATCCTGGGGCTTGAGGAGTACATCCGCCGGGCGGAGGTGGAGCGGTTGGAGTTCGCCGCCGCCGAGAAACACTTCGCCGACCTCCTCCCCTACGCCATGGCCTTCGGCCTCACCGAGGTATGGACGCGGGCATTTGAAGGCCTGCTTTCGCGGCCGCCGGACTGGTACGATGGCCGCTTCCCCACGTTTGCCCCTTATTGGTTGGGACGGCGTCTTATCGGGTTCCACTACGCGGCCCGGATGGCCACCACCGCCGCGCCCAGGTCCGCCCGGGGTGGGTGGTCCGGCGGTTCCGGGTTCGGCGGCGGGGGGTTCTCCGGTGGGGGCATGGGCGGCGGCGGGGGAGGCACCTGGTAGGTTATGACCACGGTGGTCCTGGCCATTGTGGTGGCCTTGGCGGTGAGCCTGGGCTATTTATGGCGGGCCTCGGTTCGCCTTCGTCGGCTCCACGCTAGGCTGGAGCAGGCCTGGGCGGAGACAGAGCGGGCACTGGAAGAGAGGGACAGGGCCCTGCGGGGGTTCCTCGCCCGCCTTTCCTCCCTAGGCCTGGTCCCTCAGGGGCGGAATTCGTTGGAAGAGGCCCTGCGGGGGGTGGGGCGGGCCCGGGGGGAGGGCCCCCGGGCGTTGGCCGAGGCCGATGAGCGGCTCAAGCTGGCCCTGCGGGCGGTGTACGGTGGTCTTCCCCGGCAGCGCCCCCCGGCCCTGCGGGAAGCCCAGAACCTGTTGGCCGAGGCGGAGGACGAGCTTGATCTGGCGCGGCGGCGGTACAACGAGCTGGTGGTGGACTGGACTGCGCTGGTATATCGGCGTACCTATCGCCTGCTTGCCAACCGGTTGGGCCTTTCACGCCGGGAACCATACCTCCTGCCCGGGGAGGAGGCGGAGTTCGCCCGGCGGCGGGGGCCTGCCTTCTAAAGGGCGGAGAGGGGGCCGGCCAATCCCCGCCTTGCTTCCTCGATGTCGTGGAGGAAGAACGGAAACTCGCGTCCGGGCAGCCGCTCCTGCTCCGATGGCTCTGGGAGGAGGAAGGTACCGGTTAGCCACCCCCAGGGCGGGGGCTCCCCGCGGCAGAGCTCCTGGAACAGCAGGTCCACCCCGGGCTCATACCCAGTTCCACCTACCCCGTGCAGGAAGAAGTCGCACACCACCGCCCTCAGGTAAAAGGTGAGCATGAGGGCCCGGGGGAGGTGGGCCTGGTCCCGGGCCCGGGCCGGCCAACGCCTCCCCCCTTCCAGGCGCCAGAAGGGGAGCTCTCCAGGCGCCAGGGGGGCGATGCCGGCGCGGTCCGCTGCCCGGCGGTACGCGGCTGAGAATATCTCCTCCCGGGAAAGGAGAAGCTCGACGAACGCCCGGAAGGGGCGGGTGGCTGCTAACGCGGTTGCCGAAATGACCCGCACCCTCGAGATCCCGGCCAGGCGCGCCTTGGCCTCCTCCCACCATCCCGGCCAACTGTCCCCGGGCTCGGGAAGTCGCCCCCAGGCCTGAGCCGCCCGCTTCAGGATCGCCTTGTTCTCCAAGGTCTCAAGCCGCTTTCCCATCCGATCCCAGGTTTGAGAAAGCCGTGTTGCCGAAGGGGCGGGCAGGGCGGCCAGGATCCGCCCCGCCTCGTTAGCAAGGAGCACCAAGCGGTGGGTGGTGTGGGTGCGACGGCGCAGGGGGATCGGGAACTCCACTGCCGGCGGGGAATCGGAGTCCACCGAGATCCAAAGCGGCTCCACCTCCGGCGGCAGGGCGGCCAGGAACAGTTGCCGCAGCAGGATCCCGGGATGGATCACAAGCGGCTGGTGGCCGGAGGCCACCACCGGCCGGTCGAGGGGCAGGCCGAGCTCCCGCCGCGCCCTTTCCCGCAGTCCCCGCCAGGGCGAGGCGGCCAG
>DQVA01000226.1 GCA_015661965.1 Candidatus Bipolaricaulota bacterium | reverse complement strand
CTCCCGCATAGGGCGCCGGTGACCACTTGGGGGAATCGCACCACGATCTCGTCGGTGGCGTGCAGGTGCCCGGCGGCAGCCACCTTCACCTCGTGCCCGGAAACCGCCTTTAACAAGCCCTGGAAGTTTTGGCACAGAAACAGCGGAACGTGCGAGAAGAGCACCAGTGGCGTTGCCGGGGGAAGGACCGCCAGGTCCTGTTCCAGCCAGTAGAGCTGCTCCTGGGGGATCGCCTCCCAGGTGGGACAGCTCGGGGAGTTGGTATCCAGCACCACGAAGTGCCACCCCCCGTAGTTGAACGAGTACCAACTGGGCCCCAACAGGGCCCGATAGGCCCCCTTGTGCCAGTACGGGTGTTCCCGGGGAAGGCCACAGGCGCAGTCGTGGTTTCCCAGCACATTGAACAGCGGCACTTCCAGGGCGGCCATCAGCGCCAGGTAGTCGGTGAAGGCCGCCTCCAGCTGGCGGGGCTCCCGGTGGCGACCGCCGGCCATGATCAGGTCCCCGGTGGCCACCACAAACGCAGGGGGCTCCGGGAGCGAGTTGACCGCGTCCACGAACTGACGCAGGTTATCGGCCGCCTCCGGGATCAGGTGGATGTCCGTCACCTGGATAAAGCGAAATTCCTCCGGCTCTGCGATCGCATACAGCCCGAAATAGAGCTCGTCGCCGGGCGGCAGCCAGAACCGATCCGTCCACCAGCCGCTCGGGGGGGATACGAACACCGGTCCCGATAGCCCCCCTTCCGGCAGGTGAAACACCCCGTCCCGGTCGGTTAACACCACTTGCCGCCCATCGCTCACCGGGACCCCGGTCAGGCCCTCTTCGCCTGGATCCGGGAGGCCGTTACGGTTTCGGTCATGAAATACCAACCCCTGGGCGAAACCGGGGAGGGACAAAAGCAGAAGCAGCACCAGCCAGTACCTGTGCATCTCCACCTCCAACAGGGGGCTCCCCCGGGATTATTATCCCCCGCACCTTGCCGGGATGCATTTTAGGCGCGGGCCATTTGCGCGGCGAACCGAGCGGGAAAAGCATTTCGGGGAGCGAAACCGGAAGCTGCGGGTACAATCGCGGCGAAAGGAGAGCCAATGAAACGGGAAGCTTGTGGGAGCTTGCGGGGGAAGGACGCCGGTCGAAAGGTGACCCTTGCCGGGTGGGTACACCGGCTGCGGGACTTGGGGAGCCTCACCTTCGTGGACCTGCGGGATGAAAGCGGGCTCGTGCAGCTGGTGTTCCGCGAGCTCCCCCAAGCCAGGAAGCTCTCCCGGGAGGACGTGATTCGGGTTCGGGGCACGGTGGCGCGGCGGGAGGCGCCCAACCCAGACCTCCCCACCGGGGAGGTGGAGGTGGTGGTGGACCGCCTGGAGGTGCTCTCCCAGACCCGCCCCCTGCCCTTTTCCCTGGAGGAGGAGCCGCCGCGGGCGAGCGAGGAGACGCGTCTGCGCTACCGTTACCTCGACCTCAGGCGTCCCC
Organism: Candidatus Bipolaricaulota bacterium; assembly: GCA_015661965.1. Classification (GTDB taxonomy): domain Bacteria; phylum Bipolaricaulota; class Bipolaricaulia; order Bipolaricaulales; family Bipolaricaulaceae; genus UBA3574. The sequence goes on along the minus strand of DQVA01000226.1, from coordinate 1,887 downwards.
GCATGCAGCGAAACCTGCGCCTGCGCCACCGGACCAGCATGGCCATCCGGGATTACCTGGATCGGCAGGGGTTCATCGAGGTGGAGACCCCCTACCTCACCCGTTCCACCCCGGAGGGGGCACGGGACTTCCTGGTGCCCTCGCGTCTGGAGCCGGGCAAGTTCTACGCCCTGCCCCAGTCGCCACAGCTGTTCAAGCAGACCTTGGTCATCTCCGGCGTGGAGCGCTACTTCCAGATCGTCCGTTGCTTCCGGGACGAGGACCTCCGGGCGGACCGGCAGCCGGAGTTCACCCAGCTCGACCTGGAGATGGCCTTTTTGGAGGCCCCGGAGGAGCTGTTCGCCCTCATCGAGGGGCTGTTAGCTTATGTTTTCCGGGAGACCATCGGGGTGGAATTCGACACGCCCTTCCCGCGCCTCTCCTACGACCAGGCGCTGTCCCGCTATGGCTCGGACAAGCCCGATCTCAGGTTTGGCCTGGAGCTCGTGGACGTGACGAAGCAGTTTTCCGCAAGCGAGATGCGACTGTTGCGGGAGGCGGTGGCCGCCGGAGGGAGGGTATTCGCGCTGCGGGTCCCGGGCGGGGCCGGTTTCAGCCGCAAGGAGCTGGGGGAGCTGGAAGGGGTGGCCAAGACTTACGGGGCCAAGGGCCTCCTCTGGCTGGCGCGGGGGGAGGAGCTGCGTGGGCCCCTTGCCAAATTCCTCCCCGACCCAGAGCCCTTATGGCGGGCCACCGGGGCCGAGCCGGGCGACCTCCTCCTGCTGGTGGCAGACGCCTTCGAGCTGGCTGCCACCGCCCTGGGTCAGGTACGTCTGGAACTGGGGAGGAAGCTGTCCCTGATCCCGGAGGGCAAGTGGTGTCCCCTTTGGGTGGTGGATTTTCCGCTTCTGGAATGGAGCGAAGAGGAAAACCGCTGGAGCGCCCGCCACCACCCGTTCACCTCCCCCAAGGCCGAGGATCTCCCTAAGCTCATGGACCCCTCCTTCCCCACCGAGCGTCTGGGGGAGCTCAGGGCCAACGCCTACGACCTGGTGCTGAACGGGGTGGAACTGGGCGGCGGCTCCATCAGGATCCACCGCCGGGAGGTGCAACAGCGGATGCTGGAGGTGCTGGGGATCGGTCCCGAGGAGGCGGAGGGGAGGTTCGGGTTCTTCCTCAGGGCGTTGGAGTACGGGGCCCCGCCCCACGGCGGTATCGCCCTGGGCCTCGATCGGTGGGTGATGATGCTGGCCGGGGAGGAGTCATTGCGGGAGGTGATCGCCTTCCCCAAGACGGCCTCCGGCGCCTGCCCCCTCACTGGCGCCCCGGCGGAAGTGGACCCCGGGCAGCTGGCGGAGCTCGGCTTGGAGGTGAAGGGGGATTGAAGAGGGGGTGGTGATCCCGATGTCGGGACCCCAGGGGTCTTGGCCCGCCTCCAGCTCGCCCCGGGACTCTACTCCCCCCGAAGTCGAGCTCGTCGATGGCCCAAGGCCACCCCGGCCCGATGCGGAACTGGTCGCGTTCGATCCCCATCTTGAACGCCCCCGTGGAACGCCCGCCGGGGAACCGGGGGCCCGGCAAGTGGCGAGCCCTGCCCGGTCGGAACGGCAAGCGGGAGACCCTATCCGTCGCCTTCGGGAAGGATGTACACCGGCATCCCGTCCAAGGGGAGGGTGAGCGGTTCGGTCCCAGTGGGGCTCACCGGCTCCCCGGTGGCGTCGATGATCCGGGGGCTGGGGAGGTCGATCGGGAGCGTCACCTCAGCAGGAGGAGCGAGGATGGCGTCGTAGGGGTCGGCGGCCTCGGTCCGCCGCCAGGCGACGTAGAGGGCTTCCCCATCGGCCCTCTCCACCCGGTAGAGGTAAACGCTCGGATCGCCCGTCTCCACTCGGGCCACAACCGCTACCG
>DQVA01000001.1 GCA_015661965.1 Candidatus Bipolaricaulota bacterium | reverse complement strand
TTACGTTGAAGGACATCTTCCTGCAGCACTCCCGTTGGTATACGGGGGGGATAGAGGAGATGTTCCGCGAGATCAGAAAGGGGGCAGTGTCCTACGTGTTCCTCATGGCCGGGCTGGCCTGCGTGGCCTATTTCCCCCAGATCCTGATGATCGCCGCGGCCGCCACCCTGTCCCCCGCCCCGCTGGCCTTGGTGCTCCCGGGGGCAGCGGCGGCCCTGTACTCCGCGGTGGGGGTGGCCTATCTCCTCTCCCGCCCCTCCTCGCCGCGGGAGGTGGCCCTGAACCTGGTGGTGGGGGTTCCGGCCTGGTACCTCATGCTCCAGACCTCTATTGCCCTGTCCTTCTTCCGGGCCCTGTTCGGCTATCAAGGCTGGTACCGGGTGCGGCGGGAAAGGGCCTGACATGCCCCCCCGGGTGACTGTGGTGGTGCCGGTTCTCAACGAGGAACGCTGGCTCCCCGCCACCCTGGAGTCGCTGCGGGCCCAGCTGTTTCAGGACTTCGAGCTAGTGGTGGTTGACAACGGCTCCACCGACCGCACCCCGGAGATCGCCATGCGGTGGGCGGACCGGGTGCTTAGGGAGGAGAAGCGGGGGGCGGTCCACGCCATGCACCGCGGCTTTGCGGAGGCCGCCGGGGAGCTGGTGGTGACCGCGGATGCCGATACCCTATATCCCCCTCGCTGGCTGGGGAAGATGGTGCGGGCCCTCACGCAGCCGGGCACCGTGGCCGCCTACGGCCCCATGGGGTTTAGGGAAAGCCCCCCGCCGGTGCGGGCCATGCAGGCGGCGGGTTACACGCTTCTGGCTTGGGGATCACGGGCATTCGGGGTGCCGCTAGCCGGGGCGGCGAACTTGGGGATCAACAAGGACGCCTATTTCCAAGTGGGCGGGTATCCGCCCCTGGCCAGCCTGGCTTCCCCGGATTTCCGGCTGCTTATGCGCCTCTCGCGCCTGGGGAGGGTGAGGTTCGTGCCCACCATGGTTTGCTGGACCTCGGGGAGGCGGTTCCACCAAGGGGGCCTGAAGAGCTGGCTTAAGGCGCTGGCGCTGTGGTGGGATGTGGCCAGCGGGCGAGACAAGATCCTGGCCGAGGAGTACTGGGGGGATGGGGAAAGCTGACGGGCAGAGGTCCCACTTGTGGGGAAGACTTGGGTGGGTTTTCGGCAGGCCGGTCCAGTGGCTGATCGGCCTTCTCTACGTCGGCATCTGCCGGTTGTTGATCCCCGCGTTCTTTCGGGTGGAGAGGGTGGGGGAGCCCCCGCGGCCCCCGTGCGTGCTGGCCGTCACCCATGTGGGTACCTTCGAGCCCTTGTTCGTGGCCTATGCCGGCCGCACCTGCCGGGCCAAGGCCCTGTTCGCCGTGGATCCTCGCTACCCCTTTCTGCGGTTCATCTACGGGGCGTTCTGGGGGTTCGAGGTGACCACCGATCCCGAGCGCAAGAAATGGCTGAACCCGCGCAGCTTGGCCCGGGCGGTGGAATACCTCAAGCGGGGTGGCGTGGTGATGGTGTTCCCGGAGGGGGAGCGGTTCTGGGAGCGGGTGCTCTATCCTGGGGCGGCGGTGCTGGCCCGGCGGGCCGGGGTGCCGTTGGTGCCGGTGGGGGTGGAGTGCGGCTACTTTTATTCCCCCGGAGCGGAAGCCCAGCCGCTTTTTCAGGCGGCTCGCCGAGTGTTTCGGGAGACCCGACGGGGGGGAAAGATCGCGATCCACTTCGGCTCCCCCCTGCTCCCCGATCCCAAGCTCCCGGAGCGGGAGGACGTGGATCGGATGATGCGAAAGCTGGCCCAAGTGTTCGGCGACTACTACCGGCGTTTCTACCAAGCCCCCCCGCCCAAGTGGCCCCCGGAGTGCCCGGCAGATTAGAGGTAGCCCAGTCCCCGCAGTCGCTCTACCGTGTCCTCCCCGTAGGGCTCCCGTCCGGTTTCCTCCCCCTCCTCACGCTCGATCAGGAGTACCCCGCGCTCGAACAACTCGAGGGGGCGGCCGTCCATCCATCCCGGGATGGGGATGCCGAGGTAGGCGAGGATGGTAGGGGCGATGTCCCACAGGGCGGCCTGGTCCGGAGACGTTCGGACTACGCCCTCGCCCGCCAGGAGCAGCGCCCCCTCCAGCCGATGCCCACCCCGCACCACCGCCGAGGTGAGCACACGGTGGCTGAGAAAACCGCCCAGACCCTTCCCCATCCACCGCAGGTCCCGGGGTAACAGCAACAGGTCCGGTCCCAATGGGGCATACGGGCCTCGATAAACCTCCGCCCCCGGGAGCAGCGTGTCCACCACCGGTTCTCCCGCTGGGGTGGTGAGCTCTTCCAGCCCTTGTCTCAGATCCCGCAGTACCCGGGGGGCGTCTGCCGCGGTGACCCGCCCCTGGGGCTCGCGGCCCACCCGGTTCAGCAGCAAGCTCCCGATTTCGGAGTGTGAGTAGGCCCAAGTACGCTTCCAGTCTACGTCTGCGAACGAGAGGAACCCCCACCGGATCAGGCGGGCCAGGGGGGTTTCGGCCTGGAGCACGTCCGACCACGAGTGCACGAGTCGCAGCCGGCGGGCGATCCGATACCCCAGCCAGGCCCACTGCCCCAGCCCTCTGGGGTTCCAACCCAGCTTGAACAGCCCGGCCCGGATCAGGCTCCCCGGCCGCCGCCGCAGTGTGAGAAACCCCTCCTGCCAAAGCCAGGTGTTGAGGTGAAATTCCCCCTCCACCGGCCCCATCCCGTGATCGGACATGAGGATCACAAGACGGGGCTCCAGGGCTTCCAGCAGTTTGGCCAGCCCCTGATCGGCAGCCTTAAACACCTCCGCCACCAGCTCCTCCCCCCACAGGTAGTGCTGGACAGTGTCCAGGGCCTGGTAGTGGATCCCCAGCACCTGGGGGTGGAACCGGTGGCTGAGGAACAGGGCCAGCTCGGTCTGTGCCCGCACCGACCGCACCAACTCCTGCGTCCATGCCGTGGGATCCGTGCCCTTGCTCCACTCGGGGGGGGTGGAGGTCCAGGTGGGCACCCGGGCCAGGGCCGCGGGGACGATCCCCGGGGGGTATCCATCTGCCCCGGGTGGCGCCAGGAGCCCTGGGAACCAAAACCCGTTTATCTCCCGGGCTGGGTGGGTGAGGGGAAAGCCGAGGAGCCCCACCCGCAGCCGGCTGGATAGGCGCTCCCAAAAAGTGGGCAGGGCCAGGGAGCGACTATCGGCCAGGGCGGGGAGATAGGTGCCGGGTTGTCGCACCGCCCATCCGAACACCCCGTGCTTGCCCGGGTTGGCCCCGGTGTGGAAGCTGGCCCAAGCCGGGGCGGTCACGGGGGGGATGGTGCTTTTCACCCTGCCCCAGGCCCCGCGGTCCTTCAGGGAGGCGAAGGTGGGGAGCAACCCAGCCGCGGCGTATTCCTCCAGCCGCTCCGGGGGCGCCCCGTCCCAACCGACGATCAGTACGTCAACATTTTGTCCCATGTGTTTCTCTATCGAGCAGGGGGGATTTTACCCCATCCCGGGGTTCACCCAGATGAAGGGCGGCCCCGGGCGGCGCGGGAGAGGAGCTCGATCACCTCCCGCGTCTTCTCCTCCCGGTTCCCCGCGGTGAGCCTGACCAAAAGGTCGCATTCGTGCCGGATGCGATAGGCCAAGTGGTGGTTGGAGGCCCGGTGCACGGTCACCAGCAGGTTCCCCGCCTCCTCCAAGGCCCGCGTCACCGCGGCGATGAACCGGGGGGACTTGAGCTCCATGGGGCCCACCTCGTCTATCACTACCAGGTCGCATTCCTGAATCGCCCGTTCGATGGCCGCCACCCCGATCACCGCCAGGTCCGCCAGGTTCACCCGGTAACGGCCCAGGCGTGGCCCTTCTTCCCGGTGAATGTGGGCCAGCACCCCTTGTTTTCCGGTAGCCACATCGATCACCGCAAACCCCACCCGCCGCCCCACCACCCGGATCTCCTTGGTGATCATGCCCCCCGCCGCCAGGGGCACCTCCTCCAGCACCCGCTCCACCAACGTGGTCTTCCCCACCCCGGGATGGCCGGTCACCGCGACGATCATGGCAGGGGAAAGATAGCCCACCTCCGCCGGTTGGGCGAGGGACAGGGGCGGAGGTTATCATGTGGTTAGGAGGGGGAGAGATGGGGAAGACGTTCGCCGAGAAGATCTTGGCCAGGAAGGCCGGCCTAGTGGAAGTGGTGCCGGGGCAGATCGTGGAGGTGACCCCGGACCTGGGCATGTCCCATGACAACGCCGCTGCCATCCGACGCATCTTCGGGAAGTTGGGGGTGGAGAAGGTCAAGGAACCCAAGCGGTTCGTGGTGATCCTGGACCACGTGGTGCCCGCCTCCCAGGTCCAATATGCGGAGAACCACAAGGAGATCCGCGAGTTCGTGCGCGAGCAGGGGATCAGGTTCTTCGACGTGGGCCGGGGGATCTGCCACCAAGTGGTGGTGGAGGAGGGTTTGGTCGGCCCCGGCGAGCTCGCGTTGGGCTCCGACTCCCACACCACCACCTATGGCGCCCTGGGGGCATTTGCCGCCGGGATCGGTCGCTCCGAGATGGCCGCCCTATGGGCTACCTCCAAGTTGTGGCTCAAGGTGCCCACCACCCTCCGGCTGGAGCTCTCGGGCAGGCTCCCCGAGCTCGTCACCGCCAAGGACGTGATCCTCCACCTGATCGGGAAGCTAGGCGCCGATGGGGCTCTGTACCGGGCGGTGGAGTTCGCCGGCCCGCTGGTGGAGGGGCTCTCTATGTCGGAGCGGCTGGTGCTCACCAACATGGTGGCCGAGATGGGGGCCAAAAACGGCTACATCGCCCCGGACGAGACCACCTTCTCCTACCTCGGCGGCCGGGCCGGACGGGACTTCGAGCCCGTCTTCCCCGACCCCGACGCCGCCTACGAGCAGGTCCTAAAGTTCGACCTCTCGGACCTCGCGCCGCAGGTGGCCTGCCCGCACACGGTGGACAACGTGGTCCCCGTCTCCCAAGTGGCCGGGAAGCGCGTGGATCAGGTCTTGCTGGGGACCTGCACCAACGGGCGGCTGGAGGACCTCAGGCTGGCCCTGAAGGCGATGGACGGCCGGCCGGTGGCCGCCGGGGTGCGGATGCTGGTGCTCCCCGCCTCCCGGGAGGTATGGGTCAAGGCGGCGGAGGAAGGGCTGCTCAAGCGGTTTGCCGAGGCCGGGGCGTTGGTGTTGAACCCGGGGTGTGGTCCTTGTCTGGGGGCCCATCAGGGGGTGCTGGCCCCGGGGGAGGTGTGTCTGTCCACCGCCAACCGCAACTTCCAGGGGCGGATGGGCTCCCCGGAGGCGGAGATCTACTTGGCCTCCCCGGCGGTGGCCGGGGCCACCGCGGTGACCGGGGTGATCACCGACCCCCGCTCGTTGGCCTGATCCCATCGGGAACGGCGCGGTACAGGCGCACCATACCAGGCCGGTCCAAGTCCCGCTCCTCCAGGAGCTCCCAGCCCCCGTGGGGGAAGAGCTCCCAGGTGGTCTTGGCGAAATGCGGGGCCAGGATGGAGAGCAGTTTGGCCAGCCGTCTCCCCCGAGGGCGCACGTGTTCCAAAAGCCGGAGCTCCCCGCCCGGGCGGATCACCCGGCGCAGTTCCCCCAGGGCCGCCACCGGCCGGTACACCGAACACAGCACGAAGCTACCCACCACGAAATCGAAACCGTGGTCGGGGAAAGGCAGGTGGTGGAGGTCCGCCTGGACGAGCTCGACTTCCAGGCCAAGCCGGGCCGCCCGGCGCCCGGCCCGGGCCAACATGGCGGCGCTCGCGTCCACCCCCACCACCTCCACGCCCGGGGGATGGGCGAGGAAGCCGGCCCCGGTGCCCACCGCGATCTCAAGCACTTTCCCCTCTACCCCCTGCCATAGGGCCTCCCGCCAGCGACGGGCCGCCAGGACCTCCAGCGGCCACATGGCGAAGTCGTAGAACCATGCCCCGAACCGTTGCCACAGGCCGATCCTCTTCCTGTCCATCGGCCGCCACTTTACCCAGTGGCGGTCCGGTTGTCGAAAGCGGTGCCAGCCGGTAAAAGCAGACCGATCCCAAAACGGTCAAGGAGGTCTCATGCTGGCGATCAAGGGCGGAACGGTATTGACCCCCACCGAGGAATTGCAAGGGGCCACGGTCCTGATCGAGGACGGCAAGATCCGGGCGGTGTCGCGGGACGTGGAGCTCCCGGAGGGGGCGGAAGTGATCGACGCCACGGGTAAGTACGTGATTCCCGGGCTGATCGATGCCCACTGCCACACCGGGGTGTTCCCCGACGGGATCGGTTGGCGGGAGAGCGACGGCAACGAGATGACCGATCCCATCACCCCGCACCTGCGGGCCATCGACGCCGTCCATCCCGAGGACCTAGGCTTTTCCGACCTGCGGGCGGCCGGGGTCACCTGCATCAACACCGGCCCGGGGAGCGCCAACCTGGTGGGCGGCCAGACAGCGGTGGTGAAGACCCGCGGCCGCACTGTGGAAGAAATGCTGGTGCTGGCCCCCGCGGGGATGAAGATGGCCCTGGGGGAGAACCCCAAGCGCGTCTACGGCGAGCAGAAGAAACTCCCCTCCACCCGGATGGGGAACGCGGGGCTTTTGCGGGAGTGGCTCACCAAGGCCGAAAACTACCTGGAGAAGAAAAGGCATGCCGAGGAGAAGGGGGAACCGTTCGAGGTGGACCTGAAGCTGGAGGCCTTGTCCCAGGTGTTGACCGGAAAGCTCCCGGCCCACATCCACTGCCACCGGGCGGACGACATCATGACCGCCCTCAGGATCGCGGGCGAGTTTGGGATAAAGGACGTAGTACTCATCCACGCCACCGAGGGGTACAAAGTGGCCGACATCCTGGCCGAGCGGGGGGTGCCCTGTGTGGTGGGGCCGATCCTGTTCTCGCGTACCAAGTACGAGCTGCGGGGGATGAACCCCAAGAACCCGGTGGTCCTCTCCCGGGCCGGGGTGAAGGTGGCCATCCAGACCGACCAGATGTCGGC
>DQVA01000217.1 GCA_015661965.1 Candidatus Bipolaricaulota bacterium | reverse complement strand
TTTGGATCCTAGACAATGCTGATCCAGACTACCAAAATCCTCCTTTCGACGACACCTTGACCGTGATCTCGAGCGATGGCAGCCCGATCAATGTGATCACGGATATCAACATTCCCCAGGTCATCGGCGGCTGTCGGCAACTTGCCGTCTCCCCAGACGGGGCCTACGCCCTGGTGGCTGTAGTCGGTCCACCCAGAAGGCTGGTTTGCTTCGAGGTGTCAGGGGAGGAGCGCTGGAGCTTGGGCAGACGGGTGACGGCGGTGGACTTCCTCGATCCACAGCACGTCTATGCCCTGACCACAACGGGTACTATCAGTGGCGAGGCCGTTCTCCTCATCGATCCCCGGGATGGAACGGTGCTCGAAGAGGCGGATCAAGGCGGGTTTGACCTGGTGGTGGACGGGGAGCACGGTGCCATCTGGATCGTAGGGGCGGACATAAAGAAGCTGGATTTGCACATGGAACGTCAGCTCATCATCGACCCCATCGGCTGGAGTGCGGTGTCGGTGGACTTCGCCTCCGACGGGTCGGCCTGGGTAGCCGAGCGCACACACCTCAATGTGCCTGAGAGTGCAAACCGCCTATTAAGAATCGGCCCGGACGGGAGCGTCGTTCAGACAGTACCCTTGGCCTTCATCCCATCCTGTGTGCGGGTGGATCGCAGTGATGACAGCCTGTGGGTGGCCGGGGGTGGGAGAATACACAAGTTCGGAAGCGATGGCACTCCTCTGCTCTCGATCCCCGGACCGTCTTACACCCTTTACATAGATCAGGCCGACGGTTCGGTGTGGGCGGCGGGGCGTACCAGAGAAGTGGCACACTACTCCAGCACTGGGGAAGAACTCCTGACCGTCACAGGATTTTCAGGCGACCAGGCTTGGATAGACGGTCGGTGACAGCGAAGCGCCCGACCCCGATGCGCGCGCTCAACTCCCGGGCTCGGCCGTTCGCTGGTTAACCCAACGCGGCCTTACGGCAAGCCAGGGCGCAGTCGCCGCACCGGATGCACTCCCCGGTAAGACGGGCCTTTCCTTCTTTGATCTCGATCGCGCCTAAGGGGCAAGCTTTTGCGCAGAGGGTGCAGCCCACGCATCGGGTTGGGTCTGCGTCCTTTGTGGCCAGTCCGCCCGTCGTGGCCAGGGCAAGCACCGCCCCCAAGGGGCAAGCGTACCGGCACCACGGCCGGTAGATCACGAGCGAAAGCACACCAAAGAAGACCGCCAGCCCTATAGCGATCCAAGTGCCGGAGCCGGTGAAGATCACCTTGAACGGATCATAAAGCGCCCAATGGAGCCGAACTCCCAGGATGGCCAAGGTGACCAATCCCAAAAGCAAGGCGTACTTCAAGTACCGCAGTGGGCGGTCGATCGCCTTGGGCACGAGCCCCTTCTTCCGGCTCCGGACCCCCACCACCTCTTGCACCGCGCCCAGGGGGCACACCCAGCCGCAGAAGATCCGGCCGGCGAACAAGGCCACGACGGTGGGGATCAGAAACAGAACGAGCGGAATGAGGTAAGTGACGGGGTGCGTGAAGATCAGGCCCAGCTTCGTGGCCGAGCCCACGGGGCAGGGGCAACCCCCGAAGTAGAAGCCCAGCACCGCCAGGGAGAAAAGGAGCATTCCCCACCTGAGCCAGCGGCGGAGCCGGCCTCGTCCGTAGAAGAAGAACCCCACCGCAAGAAGCGTGAGCCCAAGGTAGAGGAGGAGCTGGGGGTCGGTGAAGGCGCTGGCCAGGCGCTCCCCTAGAGTAGGAGGGGGGGCTGGCTTTGCGGTTCCGAACTGAAGCGAGGAGCTAGGCGGACCGGCGGAGGCCACCTGGACCGCTGCCCAGGTGGCCCCCGCGGCCAAAAGCGTCCCCTTGTGCACGGGCCTTACTCCGATGCCGCCCCGCGTAGAGCCTGGAGGATGGCCTGCGAGAAGCCCTCGTAGCCCGGCATCGGCTGGGGCGCGAACCCGGTAAGGTGCGAGAGGGAAAGCCCGGCGAACTGATTGAGGAACGTGGCGATCTTGTCCGCCGGTACTTCCAGGGGCGTGAGGAGAAGCACCCCCAGGATGCGCTCGTCCGGGGAGATCGCGAGAAGCAATTGGAAGCCGGCCTCATCCACACTGCCCTCAGCAACGACGAGTTCGGCCAGGGACGTCCCATCTTGGGCCAGGGCCCGATACACGCCCGTCCCCGCGGCAACCAGTTCGGCCGCCTGGGGCACGAGCTCTTGGGCCGTCTCCAGCCCCAGGGAGGCGTTGAGGTACAAATCCTCCTCCATGAGGCCATGTTTCACGCACTCGCGCCGTACCTCGATCCCCACCTGGCCCACCCAGTGGGGCACGACCGTGAGCACGAGGCGCCGGAGCCCCGGCTCCACTTCCTGCCAGGGCACGTAGTCCACCACCGAAAGCCCGTACAGGTCGATCTGGGTATCCTCAATTGGCAGGACGCAGTTGCGGTGGATTTGAAGGACATCCACGGTAATGGTAAGTTCTTTTCCGTAAATCGCGTCGCCATCCGTGCTGATCGTGATCTCACAGGCAGCGCCCGCCAACCCCAGGGCCAGGACCGACCCGATTACCAGCGGAGCTTTTTCCCGGATCATTTTTGCCTCCTTTCGAGCCCGGTATGTTTAAGGGCTGATCGCGTCCCGTCATTAGTGATGTAAATAGATGTCCTTCTGGAGGTGAAGCTACCCGGTTAGCACCTCCTTTGCTGGTTTTTTCGGCCTTGCGGCCGTGATCGCCCGGAGGCTAGCGCCCCCCGGGTCGCCGATGAACCTAAGCGCCGTCAACATCCCGGTCAACGTGGGGTCAAAAGGCGTTGATCCCATGTGGATCGCGTCCGGCTGAGTGGTATAGCCCCGAGGCCCTCCGCAAGCTCCTGCATGATGAAGATCCGCAAAAGCTTGCAGCTTTTGGCCCTCACCGTCGGCACCGGCCACCTCCTCCACCGGTCCTGCAGGTCCATCGCCGGGCTTCGCCCCGATGGGGTACACCCACCCCGATCCCCCGGGAATCGTCGGCCCTGGAGGCCGACACCTTCCCCTTGACGCGGTATGGGGGCCGGGCTAAGATAAAAAAGAGATTGAGATTACGTTTAGATTCGCCGCTGAAGCGGGTCCTCTTGCGCCTGGCAGGGGCCGATTCTGTAAGCGCCGCGGAGCTCGCCGCGGCCTGCGGGCTGACGCCGGGGAAGACGGAGGGGCTCCTCCGGCTCTTGGCGAGCCAGGGGTACGTGGAGGAGGTGCCAGGGGGCGGTTGTGGCGCGTGTCCCCTCAAAGCGACCTGTTCGGGGACGCGTTGGCGCCTCACCCCCAAAGGCGAGAGGGCGATAGGGGAGGTGGTGGAGCGTGAAGAGGCTTTCCGAACTGGCCCCCGGTGAGCGGGCACGGGTGGTGCGGATCGAGGCACAAGGGGGCCTTGCCGAGCGGCTCGCGGCCATGGGGATCACAACGGGCGCCGTGGTAGAGGTGGCCCGCCGTGCCCCTTTGGGGGATCCGATCGACCTCCGCGTCCGCGGCTACCACCTCTCCCTGCGTAAACGGGAAGCGGAACTCGTCTACGTGGAAACGGAGGATGGAAGTGGTCCCGCTGACCGCGCTTGAGCCCGGGGAGTTGGCCCGGGTTTTCGCGGTGTCCGGGGGGCGGGGGGCAACCCGCCGCCTGGCCGAGCTCGGCCTCACCCCCGGGGCCGCAGTGCGGGTGTTATCGGCCGCCCGGGGCGGCCCGGTGTTGGTGGAGATCCGGGGCAGCCGGATCGCCCTCGGACGGGGGGTGGCGGCGAAGGTGCTCGTGAGGAGGGGCGGATGATCGAGGCGGCGCTCATCGGGAACCCCAACGTGGGGAAGACGGCCCTGTTCAACGCCCTCACCGGAGGACACTACCATGTGGGCAATTGGCCCGGGGTGACGGTGGAGCGGCGGGAGGGGAGGGCCCGCTTTCGGGGGAAAGCGGTGAGGTTCGTGGATCTCCCCGGGGTGTACAGCCTCACCCCCCATTCCCTGGATCAGCGGATCGCCCGGGATTACCTCCTCTCAGGGGAGGCGGACGTCATCGTGGATGTCGTGGACGCGACGAACCTGGAGCGAAACCTCTACCTCACCCTGATGCTCGCCGAGCTCGAGCGGCCGCTGGTGGTGGCCCTGAACAAGTGGGATCTCGCCCGCCGGCAAGGGATCGAAATCCACGTGGAAAGGCTCTCGGAGAGGCTCGGCGTCCCCGTGGTCCCCACCGTGGCCACCAAGGGCCAGGGGGTGAGGGAGCTCCTCGCCGCGGTGTGCGAAGCAGTGGAGAAGGGCCTGCGGCCGCGGCGGCCGGACTACGGTCCGGAGCTGGAAGCGGAGATAAAACGCATGGAGGAGAAGCTCCGGGACATGGAGGTCCCCCCTCACTATCCCCTCCGGTGGCTCGCCATCCGGGTCCTGGAGGGGGACGAGGAGGTCCTGGGGCTCCTGGGGTTGAAGCCCGTGGAGGTGGGAGATGGCGCCTGACAGGGAACTCGCCTTCGCCGAACGCCGTTACGCCCTGTGTGAGGAGATCGCCCGGGAGGTGATCCTGACGTCCGGCCGGGTGCCCAGGCTCACGGAGCTCCTGGACCGGGTACTCCTTTCCCGCATCTTCGGGATCCCCATCTTCCTGGGGATCATGTGGCTTGTGTTCCAGTTCGCTTTCCGGGCCTCCGAGCCCTTCATGGG
>DQVA01000316.1 GCA_015661965.1 Candidatus Bipolaricaulota bacterium | reverse complement strand
TCCCGGGCGCCGCTTTCCAGGTCCACCCGGAAGACGTCGTGGTACCGGGGGTCCCGCTCGTTGAGGGCCACCAGGGCCTCCCGGGGGCGGCGGGGGCTCAAGTGCACCAGGCGCGCCTGCACCCCCTCCTCCGGGGTGAGGGGCCGGGCCTCGCCCGTCCCCACCTCCACCCGGTAGAGGCAGAAGTTCTCGTCGCCGCCCCGGTCCTTGAGGTAGAGGACGTACCGGGGGTCGTAGCTCCAGTAGTAGAAGTAAATCCCGCGTTCCCGCTCCCGGGTGAGGGGGCGGGCCTCCTCCGGGGCGTCCGCCGGGGCGATCCACACGTTCCTCACCCCCTCCCAGGGGGCGATCCAGGAGAGCCAACGTCCATCGGGGCTCAGCCCCACCAGGGACCTCTCCGGGTCACCGAAAAGCACCTTCCGTGGGATCAGGGTCGCATCGGACATAGTTTCACCTCCGCATTGTGTCGCTTCCCCGGCCCTTTCTTCCGGGGAAGGGTGTTGATCAAGAAAGGGCCTCCTCCAGGGCGTAGGCGGCCCGGAGGAGCCTTCCCTCCTGGAGCCTCGGGGCGATGAGCTGCAATCCGAACGGGAGCCCGTCCACCTCCCCCCCCGGGATGGAGATGGCCGGCAGGCCCGCCAGGGCCGAGGGGAGGGTGAAGATATCGGAGAGGTACATGGCGATGGGGTCCTCCTTTTCCCCCAACTTGAAGGCGGGGGTGGGGGAGGTGGGGCCGAAGATCAGGTCCACCTCCCCGAAGGCCTCCTCGAACTCCCGGGCGATCAGGGTCCTTACCCGTTGGGCCTTGCCGTAGTACTGATCGTAATAGCCGGCGGACAGGGCGAAGGTGCCTAGGGCGATGCGGCGTTTCACCTCGCGGCCGAAGCCGGCGGTACGGGTGGCGGCCATCATCTCCGCCACCGGCTCCCCTGGGAGCCGGAGCCCGTATCTCACCCCATCATAGCGGGCCAGGTTGGCCGACGCTTCCGCCGAGGCCACCAGATAGTAGGCGGGGAGGGCGTATTCGGTGAGCGGTAGGGAGAGTTCCACCACCTCCGCCCCCAGTTCCCGCGCCACCCGGCACCACCGCTCTACCAGCCCCCGGGCGGCAGGGGAAAGCTCCGGCGGCACATACTCCCGGGGGAGGCCGATTCTCATCCCCCGCAAGGCATCTCTTTCCAGCATTTTCACATAATTCTGCGAGGAAATCGGCAGGGAGGTAGCGTCCCTGGGGTCGTGTCCGGCGATGATGGAGAGCACCAGGGCCGCATCCCGCACGGTCCTCGCTAGCACCCCCACCGTATCCAGGGAGGAGGCGAACGCCACCAGCCCCCACCGGGAGACCAGGCCATAGGTAGGGCGCAACCCCACGATTCCACACAGGGCCGCGGGCTGACGTACTGAGCCCCCGGTGTCGGTGCCCAAGGCGGCCAGGGCCTCCCCGGCCGCCACCGCCGCCGCCGACCCCCCGGAGGAACCGCCGGGGACGCGCTCAGGGTCATGGGGGTTTCCCGTGGGGCCGAAGGCCGAGTGCTCGGTGGAGGAGCCCATGGCGAACTCGTCCAGGTTGGTTTTCCCCTGTACCTGTGCCCCGGCCGCCTTGAGCCGGGCCACACAGGTGGCATCGAACGGCGGCCTAAACCGGGAAAGGATCTTGGAGCCACAGCTGGTGGG
>DQVA01000145.1 GCA_015661965.1 Candidatus Bipolaricaulota bacterium | reverse complement strand
GGCTCGTCCCAGACGAACAGGATGGCCAGGTCTCGGGCGAGTTCCGCGGGGACCCCCTGGAAGCCCAGCAGGCGGGCCGGGGCGGTGTCCGCCACTAGCACCGCCAGGGTGGCCTCGTTTCCTTCGCCATCCCGAAGGGTGATCTCCCGCTGCTCCAACGTCCCCAACAGGCCTGGGGTCCAGGCATAGAAGTCCCGGGACAGCAAAGGTGCGGGGTCGGTGCCACCGCCTCCGAACGGGATCGGTTCGTCTCCGATTCCGTCCCCGTCGGCGTCGGGGCCCGTGTAGTCGGAGTACCAGTTCCCCCGTCCGGCCGGGGCCCACCGGTTATCCCCGAAGTCCCGGGCGGCCCGATCGCATTCCCAGATCAGGTTCTCATAGATCCAGGTATCGCGGGTATCGTGCCCGAAATACAGGCCGTCCAAGGAGCGGTAGATGAGGTTGTGCCTGATGGTGTTGCTGGTGGGGGAGGCGGTGCCGTACGCCTCCGGAAAGATGATGGCGATGTTGGCGTAGGCGATCAGGTTTCGCTCATAGGTCCCTTGGGAACCGGAAACGTCCAGCCCGTAACCGGTCTGAATGAACGAACAGTCACGCACCTGGGCATAGGTGGACTGGCCGGTGACCTGGACCCCGATGTCTGCGTCCTGCACCACGCATCTCTCCACCACCGCCCCCATGGAGGAGTCGAGCTGAACGGCCGTCTTGTTCTGGTAAAACAAGGAATCCCGGATCTCCACCTCGCGGGCGGCACCGGTGACGAGCAGTCCCAGCGCGTTGCCCCCGAAGGCGGCGTCCTTTACTACCACCCGGTCCGAAGCGTTGAGGTAAAGGCCAACCTGGTTGCCGTAGAACCCGGAGCTCTGCACCTGGGAACGAGGGGAGAGCCAGATGGCCGCCCCGGACAGGGCGTTGTTGGCTATCCGCTCACAGCCGACCAGGGTGGTATGGGGGGAGGAGAGGACGAACAGGCCATGGCCACGATTGCGGAAGAGATCCGCCCCTTCCACGGTGATCCCCTCCGAGAAGGCCACCGTGGCCCCATCCCCTTCCTCTATCTTGAGCCCCCGCACGGTCACGTTCCGGGAGGCCGCCAGGTAAAAGCTCCCAGCCTCGATCCCCTCCAGGATCTGGTCCTCAAGGCCGTAGTAGTAGTGCACGGGTTTGCCGTTCACCGTGTTGGTCTGGTCGATGGAATGGCGGAAGTGGTCCGGGCCGGTGCCGGTCACCTGGAGGCCCAGCCCGGTGACGAACATGTAGGTGTCATGGATGGTGACGTCGGTGGAGGCGGAGATCACAAGGCCGTTGTAGCTCTCCTGCACCAGACAGTCCTCGATGCTTCCGCCCTGGACCTGGGCCAGGTAGAAGGCCGCCCCGTTGGGGGCACCGGCGCCAACCACCTTGATCCCCCGGAGGATGAAAGCAGCGGTGGTGTTCTCTATCCACACCCCATAGGGGGCACCCGCCGGAACCCTGATCTCCCACCCGGCGATTATGTAGGGATCCTCCGGGGTACCGGTTCCGGACAGGACCCCATTTTCCTCGGTGAAGTCGGCATCGGAGCGGATCACTATCGGCCCCCGCTCGGCGGCCAGCACCGCTAGCCCCAGCACCGCGACCCAGATCAACCCTATGGCAATCAGCCTTTTCATACATCCCCCCTTCGCTGGTCAAAGCATAGCCGTGGAGTGATGTTGGAACAAGCTTGTGGAGAAGATGTGGAGGAGCGATGGAAACTCGGCGCAGGCCTCCCCCGGATCTGCACCTTCCCTCCATTGGATCTCCATACCCACCGGGGTAGGATTGGCACATCAGAGCTCTGGAGGTGGTGCAGTCGTGCGAAGGCATTTGCTTGGGCCGACAGGGAGAAAGCTTGGCTGGTTTGTTTTTCTTGTCCTGTTGAACCCACCCCTCATGGGATGGACCCAAACGGAGCTCCCCCCCGCCTTGGCGGGGTTGATCCCTCAGGCGGGGGCCCCCACCAGCTATGGCATCCCCCTGGCTTGGGAGAACGCCCAGTTCTTCGCCGATTGGTTCTATAGCATCGAGCTCACCCCGGAGCAGGCCGCATTGGTGCAAGAAGCCCTCGGAGAGATCCCCGCTCCTTGCTGTGACGACAACTCGGTGTACTCTTGTTGCTGTACGAAAAACGGCAAGATCTGCAACTTGACGCGCTCCGCCCGGGGACTCGCCCGCTGGTTGGTGGCGGTGAGGGGGGTCCGGGGCGAGGAGCTGAAAGCGGCGGTGGAGGAATGGCTCCGATTCCTCAAGCCCGATTACCACCTGGCTAGAGCTTTGGAGGAGCAGGGATTGGCCCCGGCCGACTACGGCTTTGCGTCTCATGAG
>DQVA01000137.1 GCA_015661965.1 Candidatus Bipolaricaulota bacterium | reverse complement strand
TGGAGGTAGGTATGGCAAGTTGTCTTCGTTTAGATACCGGAGGGCATCCGCCATGTCGCGTTCCAACTTCCTGTAGGTGGTTCGCACGAACGCGAGGTCCGAACTATCCAAGGCACTGAAGCCCAGGATCTCGGGGGGGATGCCTAAGGAGTACATGGCGGCGCAGAACTTGATCGCCCGGGGGAGGTGGGTATCGTGGCCGTCCAGCCGGCGCGAGTAACCGAACAGCCCGATGTGGAGCTTTCTCGCCCTTCTCGGGGGCACGTAGCGGGCCACCCCGTTCACCAGTGGGGCCAAGGCCCTGACGCACTCGGCGTAGCGAGCCGAGACCCTCGCGATGATCTCGATGCACCTTTCCTCTTCCACCTCCTGGGGTTCCCCCCGAGCGGACCGGTTGATGTGCTGGATGGCAGCGCGGACCTGTTCCTCTTCATGGTCGTACTTAAAAGCCGATTGGATGGTGAACGTCTGCACCGAAGGGTATTCGGCCAGCGTCTCCCCTACCCGCGCGGGCACGAAGTTCCCTCGGAACGGGGCCGAACCCACCCCCAGGATGGGGAGTATGTCCACCCCAAGACGCTTCTCTTGGCGGCCCAAGCGGGCCAGGGCCACCTTGGCCAGGAGCACCGCGCTCACCAACCCGTAGTTCAAAGCGGGGTCGGAGCGGGCCAGAAACACCCGCTGGTACTCGATCTCCTTGCCCTGGAGGTACTCAGCCACGATCCGGTCCGCCCGCAGGAGGTGCTCGCGGTCCTCGATTAAGGGGATGACGTTGACCTTGTCGGGCCGGAAATCGCCCACCCAGTCCCCCACCGAGACGTCGAAGCACCGTTGGCGCTCCTTGCCACCGACGAACTCCCGGTAATAGTGGTACACTCGGTTCAGCTCCCGGGCATCGGTGGTCATGGGGAGGATCACCTCGAAGATGGGCGGCGGCGCCCCGTCCCCGTAGAACAGGCGCGCTGCATCGTAAGAGCGGGGGATACTCTCCAGGGTCTCCAGCAGTACCTTAGCTTCGGCCCGCTCCACCCGGGGGTTGGGCACCCGCAGGGTGAGGAAGAGATCCGTTCCCAGGCGGCGCTTGCGGAAGAACTGCTCATAGCGGGAAAGGAGCTTCTTCACCACGAAGTGGTCCACCTCTTTGCCCTCGTAGTCCCACATCTGCTCGGTGCAGCCGAGGTGTGAGTAGGCATAGTAGGCCTCCTTTATCTCCGTCTCCCCTTGGATTACCGGGTGGTCGGCGAAGAAGGGGATCTGGACGTTGTCGGGATGTTGCGTGCTCATACACCTCGGGACGTTCACCGGCCGCCTCCTCAGAGGGTGGATGGTAGCGCCTTTTTGGGTGGATACAACCATGCTGCTCGGCACGAACCGGGCGGGCCCTGGTTTTCAGGTCGGGTTAGACCTTGACAGCTACCCAGAGTGTCGGTACATATTGGCCAAATTTGCCGGTGGGCCTCCCGGCAGAGGTCAAGGGGTTGAAGTGCCCTACGTATTAAGGTGCATCGCCTGTGGTGCCGAGCATCCTCCCAGGGAGTTCCGCGCAAGCTGCGACTGCGGCGGGCTCCTGGACGTACAGCACGACCTCACCTCCCTAGGGGTCTCGCGGGAGCTGTTCGACGAGCGCCTGAAC
>DQVA01000255.1 GCA_015661965.1 Candidatus Bipolaricaulota bacterium | reverse complement strand
TCTTCCGGGAGCTGGCCCGGCTCACCGGCTTTTCCGGGGAGCCGCGGTTCGCTCCGCCCCGCCCGGGGGAGGTACGCCGCTCCGCCCTGGACGGCACGAAGGCGGCACAGGTGCTCGGCTTCACCCCGCAAGTGCCATTGCGGGAGGGGCTGGCCCGCACCGTGGATTGGCTGCGGACGGGCATCTGACCTCACCATGGGCGAGCGTTACTGCGACCTTCACCTGCACACCAAGTGGTCCGATGGCACGTTGAGCGTGGCGGACACCGCCCGTCGGGCCAGGGCCATGGGCTTTTCCGCCATCGCCATCACCGATCACGACACGGTGGGGCCGGAGCTCCGCGCCCCCCTGGAGGAGCGTGCCGGGATTCAAGTGATCTGTGGGGTGGAGATCAAGGCGGACGTGCTGGGGGAGCGGGGGGAGATCCTGGGCTATTTCATCCAGCCCGGGCATCCCACGTTGCGGGAGTTGTTCGACTGGATGGCCCGGGCCCGGGTGGAGCGCATGCGGGAGATGGTGCTGCGCTGTCGAGAGGCGCTGGGGATTCCGCTCACCTATGAAGAAGTAGCGGCCCGGGCCGGGGGCTCCGTGGGCCGGCCCCATCTGGCGGCGGAACTGGTACGGTATGGGGTGGCCCGGGATTACCAACAGGCCTTCGACCGGTTCCTCGGGCAAGGGGGGGAGTGCTACGTGCCCCTGCCCCGGGCCGGAAGCGCGCGGGTGATCGCGGCCATCCGGGCCGCCGGGGGGGTGGCCGCCCTGGCCCATCCCGCCCTGCTTTCACTCCCCGACTTCGAGGCCGCCCTGCTGCGGCTGCGGGAGGAAGGGCTGGCTGCTGTGGAGGTGGATTACCCGTACGACCCTACCCGGAACGCGCTCTCCATCGCTGTGGAAGAGCTGCGGGCGCTGGCGGAGAAGCTAGACTTGATCCCCACCGGGGGATCCGATGACCATGGCCCCGGTTCCGTGCGGGACTCCCTGGGCCTGGTGCGGGTACCTTACGAGGTGGTGGAGCGGCTTTCGGCCTTGTGTTCGGTCACGTAGCGGAGGGCGGCCAAGGCCACCTCGAGCTGTTCCTCCGTGGGCTCCCGGGTGGTGAGGCGCTGAAGCCACAGCCCCGGCAGCAGAAACGGCCGCATCCACCAGGCATCCGGATGTCTCCCCCCCAGCATCAGGACTTCATAGGCGATCCCTGCCACCACCGGCAAAAGGAGGATCCGCCCCAGGATCTTGAGCCAAATGCTGTCGGTGGGGAGCAGGGAGAACACCAGGATGGAGATGGCCACGAACAGGAGGAGGAAGGCGGTGCCGCACCTGGGATGGAGGGGGCTTTTTGTCCTCGCCACCTCTAGGGTGGGCTTGCCTGCTTCGTAGGCGTGCACCACCTTGTGCTCCGCCCCGTGGTATTGGAATACCCGTCGGATATCTCGCATGAACGAGATGGCGTACAGGTAGGCGAAGAACAGCAGGAGCCGGATCCCGCCCTCGGCCAGATTGAACAGCACCCGATTCGGGATGCGGATGAGACCGGTGAGGTAGACCGGTAGGGCCACGAACCCACCCCCCACCAGGGCCACTGCCAGCGCCACCGTGAGCAGGAGGTCCCAGCGGGAGCCGCTTGTTTGTTCTCCGTAGGCGAGGCGGGCGGACAGGTTCAGCGCCTTGATCCCCAGGGACAGCATCTCATACAGCCGCACCGGCCCCCGCAGGAACGGGATCTTGCGGAGCCGTTGGCATCCCCGTACCCCGGTGAGGGATTCCACCGCGATCCCCCCATCGGGGGTGCGAACGGCCACCGCCACGCGGTGGCCGTTCTGTAGCATCACACCTTCGATTACCGCCTGCCCTCCGACGGGCATCTACTTCTGGTGCCTTTCCCGCCAGTCTTTCCCGTACTTGCGCTCGAACCGTTCTACCCGCCCCTCGGCGTCCACCAGCCGGGACTCCCCGGTGAAGAAGGGGTGACAGCGGGAGCATACGTCCACGTGCAGCTCCTTTTTGGTGGACAAGGTCTCCAGCTCCGCCCCACAGCTGCAGCGGATCACGGCGCGAACCAGTTCCGGATGGATGTCCTTCTTCATGGCCTCACCGCTTGGAGTACTGTTCCTTCTTGCGGGCCTTGCGGTGGCCGTACTTCTTCCGCTCCACCGCCCGGGCGTCCCGGGTGAGCAGCCCCGCATCCTTGAGGGGCTTTTTGAACTCCGGCGCCACCCCCACCAGGGCCCGGGCGATGCCCAGCCTCAGGGCTTCCAACTGTCCGGTGACCCCACCGCCCTCGAGCCGGGCCCGCACGTCGAACCGGCCCATGGTCCCGGTCACGTAGAAGGGGGTGAACAGGTGCCGGTTGAGGTAGTCCTCGGAGAAGGCGAACGCGGCGAAGTACTCCTCAGCGGGTTTTCCGTTCACCCACACCCGCCCCGCGCCCTCTTTGAGGTACACTCGGGCTACGGATTCCTTGCGTCGGCCTACCGCATGAACCGCATCCCCCACCTTCTTGGGGAGGCGGCGTGTCTCCACAGTAGCTTCCAAGGGATTTCCACCTCCAAACTAGTTGCCATAAACCCGGCCGATCCTATCCGGTCCCCTGGCCGGCGTCAACCGGGCCCGTACTGGTACGAAAAAAATGGAGCGGGCAACGGGAATCGAACCCGCGACCTTCAGCTTGGGAAGCTGACGCTCTACCGACTGAGCTATGCCCGCTCGCTCACGTATATTATAACGAGCCCGCCCCGGGCTGGCTACCGGGCCAGCAGTGGCTCCAGGGCCGGCATGGGCTTTCCCCGCAGGAAGGCCAGGGTCGCTCCTCCACCGGTGGACAGGTGGGAGAACCGTTTCTCCAACCCCAGCCGCACCACCGCTTCCCCGGTCTCGCCGCCGCCCACCACCGTGAACGCAGGGGAATCCGCCAGCGCCCTGGCCAGGGCCGCGGTGCCCTCGGCGAAGGGGGGATACTCGAACGCCCCCATGGGCCCGGCCCACACCACCGTGCCCGCGTTGGCCACCACCCCCGCGAAGGCGGCCCGGGTGGCTGGCCCGATGTCCAGGCCCATCCAACCTGCGGGGATGGCCTCCGCCGGGAACACCTTGGCCTCCGCCACCTCCCCCAGTTCTCTGGCGGCCACCACGTCCACCGGGAGGTGGATGGCCGTTCCGCCATCCGCGGCCCGCTGCAGGAGCTCCTTGATGGTGGGCAGGAGCTCCTCATCCACGATGGAGTCACCCACCTGCTTCCCCTGGGCGGCCAAGAAGGTGAAGGACACCCCGCCCCCGATCAGGAAGCCGTCCACTCGGGCAAGGAGATCGGTGAGCACTCCTAGTTTATCCTTGGCCTTCTTCCCTCCCACCAGGATGTAGTAGGGGCGGCGGGGGGCCTCGGTGAGCTCACTCAGCACCTCCACCTCCCGGGCCAGGAGCAGGCCCGCGTAAGCGGGCAGGTGCTTGGTCACCCCTTGGGTGGAGGCGTGGGCTCGGTGGGCGGTGCCGAAAGCGTCGTTCACGTAGAGGTCGAACGGTGCCGCCAGTGCGCGAGCGAACTCCGGGTCGTTGGCCTCCTCCCCAGGATGGAACCGCACGTTCTCCAGCAACACCAGTCCCCTCTCCCCCAGCTCTTCCAGCTTCCGATCCACCTCCGGGCCGATGCAATCGGGGAGCAAGGGGACCTGTTGGCCGAGCAGCTCCCCCAGCCGCCGGGCCACCGGGGCCAATGACAGCTCCGGGACGGGCTTCCCCTTGGGCCGGCCCAGGTGGGAGCAGATCGCCACCCGGGCCCTTTTCTCCAGCAGCCAGCGGATGGTGGGCAGGGCAGCCCGGATGCGGAAGTCGTCCGCCACCTTCCCTTGTGAGAGGGGCACGTTGAAGTCAGCGCGCAACAGCACTAGTTTCCCTGCGAGGTCCGCTTCTTGAACGGTCCTGAGTTTCACGGTCGATCACCCGGGCCGGATTCTAGGACGCCCCCCCGGCGGCCACAACCTGATGTCCCGCACCCAGCTGGCGAGACTAGGGTAATATCGGGCTGGTCATGCCTGAACAACTGTGGCTGCTGGTGGTGGGGCTGCTCGTGGGGTTGCTCGTGGGCGGCGCGTTCCTGTGGACCACCCTCGACCCCTTCCGCCCCGAGGCGAAGCTGGTGCGGTTGTTGAACGAGCTCGCGGGGCTCCGGGATCTGGAGACCACGGTTGTGTTCAAGGGGGGCGCCCACGACCAGTGGGTGGAAGCGAATTTCAAGTGGCTGAGAGGCGAAGGTGCTTTTCGGCTTCAGCTCATCGCCCCTGAGCCCCTGCGGGGACAGGTGTTCAGTTACCAAGGAGGCCAGTTGAACCATTTCCTGCCGGCGGCCGCGGGGAGGCCGGCGGGGGTGGTGATCGTGCGGCTTCCCGCGACTGCCGACGAAGGCACGGCCGGCAATCCGTTGGCCGCGGGCTTTTGGGCGGCC
>DQVA01000151.1 GCA_015661965.1 Candidatus Bipolaricaulota bacterium | reverse complement strand
AGCCCTTCCCCCTCCCTGATCAAGGGGACGGTGAGCCGCTCCTCGTGAGTCAAAAAGTCCCAGCCGAATTTCCCCCGGGCGCACAGGAACCCGTCGGCCCCGGGGCGGGCCCGCACCGGCTCCCCCTTGCCCCTGTCCACGATGAGCTCGCAGCCGGCGCTGCAAAGAGCGCAGGCGGTCATGATGGGGGAAAGCTCCCACTCGCGGCCCCGGAATTTCCGATCCTTTTCCACCAGACACCCCACCGGGCAGGCGGCGATGCAGGACCCACAGAAGTCACAGCCCGCCTCATCCAGGCGCCGGTTGAACGGGGTGGTGACCAGGGTGAGCATCCCCCGCCGCATGTAATCCAGGATCCCCTGGGAGAGCTCCCGACAGGCAGCGATACAGCGGCCGCACAGGATGCAAAGCCTGAGGTCCCGCTCGATGAGGGGTGACTCCAGGTCCAGGGGCGGCTCCTCGGGGAGCTCCACCGGCGGCCGCTCCTCAAGGCCCAGCTGATACGTATACCTCTGGAGTTCGCAGGCACCGGCCTTCTCGCAGGTGGCGCAGTCCCCGGGGTGGATGGACCACATGAGCTCCAGCACGAATCTACGGGCCTCGCGGACCCGCTCGGTATCGGTGCGCACCTCCATGCCGTCCCGAACCCGCTGGGTGCAGGAGGGCACCAGCCTCCCGCCATCCAACTCCACCAGGCACAGTCGACACGCTCCCCCCGGGGCCAGCCCCTCCAGGTAACACAGGTGGGGGATCTCGATCCCCAAGGACTCGGCGGCCTTGAGCACCGTGGTCCCCTTGGGAACCTCCACTTCCCTGCCGTCGATGGTCAGCCTGACCTGCTCCCCCATCGCCCCTCCTTAACCTCCGTGGCGCGTAACGAACTTCTCGTCTGCCGGCAAGCTAGCCCTGGCATCACAGTTCGCCCGTCACTGCCTTTGGATCGCCCCCTCGGGGCAGGCCTCGGCGCAACGGCCGCAGCCGTCGCACAGCTCCTCCAGGATTCGATAGGGCCGGTTATCGCCCCGCCAGGCCACATATGGTTCCCCCAAGATGGCGTCCTGGGGGCAGGCCTTGCGGCACTCATCGCACATGGTGCAGAGCTCGGGGAGCACCCGGTACTTGACGAGCCCTTGGCAGGCCCCGGCCGGACAGCGGCGGGCCAGGTGCGCCCGCAACGCCTCCCCTTCCCCCGCCACGAGCTCGGCCACCTGCTCCCCGGCCTTCTGCCCCCGGGGGCAGCGGGCGAGCTGGGGCAGGAGCTCCCCCACCCGGGACAGGAGCTCCAGGTCCCCTTCGGTTCCCGCCCCCTGAGACAGGCGCGTCAAAGCGGCGATGGCGGAGAGCACCCCGGCCGGGCAGGGAAGGCACCGGCCACACATGTCCCCCCGGGCGAATTTTTCCAACTCCCCCTTTACCACCAGCACAGAACATGTGGCCGTGGTCGTCACACCGCCACCTCCTCGGTGAACAGGACCGCCCCGGTGGGACACACCGCCCGGCAGCGGCCGCAGCCGCTACACAGGCGCGGATCTATGGAAAACCCCTGCCGGGTTCGCCTCACTGCCCCGTCCTCACATGCCTCGGCACAAAGCCCGCACCAGATGCACTCCTCCGGGTTGATCCGGAAGTGCCCCGGGGAGCGGCATACCCCGGCGGGGCAATGGCGGGCTTCGATATGGGCCAGGTACTCCTCCCGGAAATAGCGCAGCGTGGTGAGGACCGGGTTGGGGGCGCTCCGCCCCAGGCCGCACAGGGAGGTCTCCTTTATCCAACGGCCCAGCCGCTCCAGCTCCTCCAGGTCCTCTATACGGCCGTTGCCTTCCACGATCCGGTCCATGATCCTGAGCATCCGGTAGGTGCCCACCCGGCAGGGGGTGCACTTGCCGCAGGATTCGGCCTGGGTGAAGGACAGGAAGTAGCGGGCGATGGCCACCATGCAGTCCGCTTCGTCCATCACCACCAGGCCCCCGGAGCCCATCATGGCCCCGATCTCCTGCAGGGAGTCGAAGTCCACGGGGACATCGAACAGGGATTCGGGGATACATCCCCCTGATGGCCCGCCGATCTGCACCGCCTTGATCCTCCCCTCCCGGGGGCCGCCGCCGATGTCGTATACCAGCTCCCGGATGGTGATCCCCATGGGGACCTCCACCAGGCCCGTGTTCCTCACCTTCCCGGTGAGGGCGAAGACTTGCGTCCCTTGGGAGCCCTCGGTGCCGATCCCGGCGAACCAGTCCGCCCCCCGGGAGATGATCACCGGCACCGAGGCGAAGGTCTTCACGTTGTTGAGCACGGTGGGCTTGCCCCACAGGCCCCGCTCCACCGAGCGGGGTGGGGTCTGCCGCGGCATGCCCCGCTTCCCCTCGATGGAGTACATGAGGGCGGTGGACTCCCCGCACACAAACGCCCCCGCCCCCCTCTTTATCTCGATGCGGAAGGAGAAACCGGTCCCCAGGATGTCCTCCCCCAAAAGGCCGTACTCCTCCGCCTGCCTGAGGGCGAGCTCCAGGTGCTTGACCGCCAGGGGGTATTCGGCCCGCACATAGATGTACCCCTCTGGGACGTCCCCGATGGCGTAGGCGGCGATGGTCATCCCCTCGATCACCGAATGCGGGTCCCCCTCGAGCACGCTTCGGTCCATGAACGCCCCGGGGTCCCCCTCGTCGCCGTTACAGATCAGGTACTTGGGCCGCTCCTGTTGGGCCCGGCAGGCGGCCCACTTGCGGGCGGTGGGGAAGCCGGCCCCGCCCCGGCCCCGCAACCCCGCCCTCTTCACCTCCTCGATGACCTCCTCCGGGGACATCCCAGAGAGGACCTTGGCCAGGGCGGAGTACCCTCCCACCCGGATGTAGTCCCGGATATCGGTGGGGTTTATCCGGCCGCAGTTCCGCAGCACCACCCGCAGCTGTTTGCGGTAAAACGGGATCTCGTCCCGCCAGGGCACCGGCCGGCCGGTTTCGTCCCGATAAAGCAGCCTGGGCAGGGGGAGGCCCCGCCGCAGGGTGTGGTCCACGATGGCAGGGACGTCCTGGGGGTCCACGCTGAGATAGAAGACCTTCTCGGCTTCCACCGCCACCAGCGGCCCCCGCTCGCACCAACCCTGGCAGCCGGAGCTGGTCACCTCTACGTCCAATCCGTGCCGCCCTATCTCCCGCTCGAAGGCAGCGAGCACCTCCTCCCCCCCGGCGGCCCGACAGCCGGTGCCACAGCACACCCGCACCCGAGGGCGGTCCCCCCGGTGGGAGAGCTCGTCTCGCAGGGCGAAAAGCTCCTCCGGGCTGTTGAGCTTCATTCCACCCTCCGCTTGCGGATCCATTCCCAAAGCTTCTTGTGGTCCCGCTTTTTTAGGACCCGTTCGTCCACCACCACCACCGGGGCCAGGGCGCAGCAGCCCAGACAGTTCACCGTCTCCAGGGTGACGGAAAGGTCCGGGGCCGTCTCCCCGGCCCCGATCCCCAGCTCCTCCTCCAGCCGCTCCAGGATCTTCGGGGCCCCCCGGATGTGGCAGGCGGTCCCGGTACAAACCCGGATCACGTGCCGCCCCCGGGGCTGGAAGTAGAACTGGGCGTAGAAGGAGGCCACCCCCACCACCTGAGCCAGGGTCAGGCCGGTGGCCTCCGCCACCAGCCTGAGGGCCTCCTCCGGCAGCCACCCCAGCTCCCCTTGCACCTCCTGCAGCAGGGGGATCAACCCCCCTGCCTGGCCGCGATAGCGCGACAGGATCGGCTCCAGCCGGGTCGCCAGCTCCTCCGTCCTCACCCCGCGCTCCGGCACCGGTTCGCCCATCTGGTCACCCCCCACCCCGCCGCATCCGGAAGGCCTTGAGATAGCCGTCCGAGTAGATCTCCCGGTTCAGGATCAACTCCGCGGTGGCCGCC
This sequence comes from Candidatus Bipolaricaulota bacterium, assembly GCA_015661965.1. Classification (GTDB taxonomy): domain Bacteria; phylum Bipolaricaulota; class Bipolaricaulia; order Bipolaricaulales; family Bipolaricaulaceae; genus UBA3574. Next base: position 340 of record DQVA01000151.1, on the reverse strand, counting down.
GCATCCAACAGCTCCCCGTCGAGCACATTGCAGATGGCCGCATCCAGCCCCATAGCCATGGCCATCACCAGGAACGTGCGGGCGATCAGGGACCGCTCCTTGGTCTGGGAACAGATGTTCGATAGCCCCACCGAGATGTGCGGCGGGGGATCGGAAAGGAGCGTGTACTCCCGGATCGCCTCCAGCACCTTCACCGCCTGCTCCTGCATGAACCGGATGGGCATCAGCACCGGGTCCAAAAAGATCCTCTCCGGCGGGATCCCCGCGTCGATACAGGCCGCGAAGATCTTGGCCCCGTTCTCCACCCGCTGGGCCACGTCCTGGGGGCTACCCCGGGCGT
>DQVA01000030.1 GCA_015661965.1 Candidatus Bipolaricaulota bacterium | reverse complement strand
GGGTAACCGTGATTACGAGACAACGGCTAAGCCTTCGGTAACCGTTAATTCTGAGGCATTACGCCTGGCTGATCCGCACACCGCCGTTTTTCTCCTTCTCCGTCCAGGCGCTGACCCGCAGGTAAAGGGGGCCGTCGTCGGCGCCGCGCCGCCCCCGGGTGCTGGTGAGGCGCACCACGTGTTCCGGGCGGTCGAACCAGAGAGGGTAGTACGGATCATCGGTAACCACCTGTGCACCCTCCGGATCGGCGACCCGCTCCAGTTTGTACCACCGGGCGCCAGGGATGGGAGACATGATCCGGACCAGGATGAAGTCGCGGAGCAGGGGTTCTTGCGGCGATGAGGGAGTTCTATCGTCCAGGCGATGGGGGCGAGGGGGGGAGTGATGGGGATTTCGGCGCCCGGCCGGGTCTCTGACGATACGCCAGGCCGCACTGAAGGGGGCGCGAGACGGTTTTCTGCCGCTGGCCAAGGCTGGTGCCAGTTGGCCACCACCAGGGGCAGATAGAGGAACACCTCGGTACCCTCACAGCGTTGGCGGACCTCCCGGATGATCTCCTGATAGGCATGGAAGACGTGAGTGTGCCTCTCCTCGTCAAGGGACTCCCTCCAGGAGGTGATGTCCGCGTCTAAGGGCGTATAGAAGCTTGGGTCGTAGTCAACGAAATATTGCACGTGGAAGGGGCTCACCGACTCGAACCCCAGCCTCTGGGCGTAGTAAACCACGGCCCGCTGCCAGCCCGCATCCAGGGGTTCCCGCCAGGGGAGATCGAGCTTTTCCAACACTTTTGGGTATTCGCCCTGGTGGAGCCACTCGATCATCGTCTCGAAGGTGAAAGGCTCGTAGCCTTCCGGGGTGAGCCCGGGACCGTGATAGGCCCAGCCGCCGTCCGAGAGCCAGGTGTCGGTGCTCCATAAACTCTTGCCCCGCGAGCGGGCGTAGCGGGCCATCTCCTCCAGCCGCGCCCGATAAGAGGGATATATCAACTCCACCAGGTGCACCGCGGCGATGTCCACATAGGGGCTGTCTACGTAGGCGTTGAACTCCTCGACTTGATAGTCGTAGACCGGCCCGGTCAGCATGACGATCTTGGTCGCGGGGCTCACCTCGTCCAGCCAGCGACGGATATCGGGAAGCATCTGCAGCAGGGCCCGCCAGCCGGTGGGCCCCCGCGGCAGCTCAAGATATTCGGGTTGATATCGGGCCACCATCTCGGAGATGAAGGCCTTCCGCTTCTCCAGCTCCTTCTCGAAGGCATCCGGGGCTTCAGGGTCGATGTGGAGGTACTCCGGCCCCATCACGTCGTGGCGAATTCGGCGAAGAGATCAATGAGCTTGAGATTTATCTCCAGGTCCCAGAAGGCGAAAGGGTTGGCAGGTAGCTCATTGAAGGCCGGCTCCTCGGGTGTTTCTTGGTGATAGGCCTCGGGGAAGGTGGCCACGAAGGGGTTGGCGGTGATGAGATGGGCCCCGAACTTCATGGGATGGAACTCCTCAGGGGGCCGAGCCAGCTCCTCCAGGAAGCGGTCCCACGCTTTGTACCACAGCAGGTATTCGTGGGAGACGCCTAGCCACCGCACCTCGGCCAGCTCCTTGATGACATTGTAAGTGTCGAACTCCGGCGCCAGGCTGTCGTACTTGTACGACCAGCCGAAGGCCAGCCGAGTGGCATCCCGGCCCATGAAGCCGCCGTGCACCGGGTAGGCAAACAAGATC
>DQVA01000174.1 GCA_015661965.1 Candidatus Bipolaricaulota bacterium | reverse complement strand
TGCTGGGTGGCCACGGCGGCGGCGTGGGCCCGGTCCCCCTCCGCCCCGGAGCAGCGCCGGTCCAGCTCGGAGAGGAGCTCCGCCCGCCCGTACAGAATCAACGTATCGCCGGGGCGGATTTCGGTCCATCCCCGCGGGGCGCCAACGTATGTCCCGTCCGCCCGCTGGATCCCCAACACCAACACCCCTTCGTCCCGCAGGCGCAGCTCCGCAAGGGTCTTCCCAGCCAGCCAATCCCCGGGCTTGACCTGGAGCTCGGCCACCTTGTAGCCGCCCGACAGGTTGAGCAGGGCCGCGTAGTCCCGCACGTCCAGGGTGGTCCAGCGGCCTAGGGCCCAGCGGATGAGCCGCGACAGCCACCGGTCCACCCAGGGGCTCGCGGCTACCGCCCACAGGAACGCCACCCCGCCCAGCAGGGCTGCCAGCCTGGGCCACAGCGGCCCCCGCTCCAGGCTGATCACCGACAGCACCAGCGACGCCAGGGCGCTCACCACCCCCGCGTTCCCCAATAGCATGAGGAGGAGCACGATCCGGCGGCGCACCGGGTGGGACACCACCTGCTCCGACTCGCTGGTGGTGAAGCCCACCCCGGAGAAGGCGGAGCGGGCTTGAAACCGAGCCGCCTCCCGCGACAACCCGGTCAGGGTCAGGGCTACCGTCGCCACCCTGGTCACCAGGAGCGACAGGGCCAGCACCACCAAAAGGGAAATGATCGCCGTCATCCCCATTCAGGATAGCAGCCAGCCCGAAAGAAGAAAACCCGACTCACCGGGCCGGAGTAGGCGCAGCAAGCCATGGGTTCGGCCGGGGATTCGGTGAAGGCGATCCTCCCCGGTCACCGGTAAGTGGGGATCGCCTCGATCGAGAGGCTGGAGCGCTAGGGTTGTTCCTGGCCCTAGGCGGAGGTTACCTCCAATTCACCTTCCGCGGACGACGCGTGGACGATGTAGGGGACGCCATCACCCCGACCCTGTCCCGGCCGATGCTCCTGTTCCTGGGCGCCCTGCCGTACGCGGTGCTGGCACGGGAAATCACCGCTTGGCTGTGGTTGGAATTGGCGTTGGGCTGGCTGGCGGGACTGCCCGGCTGGTGGCTGGACGACTGGCGGGCCTTGACCGGCCCCCGGCTGGCCCCCACGGGATTACTCTTGGCGGCGGGGGTGGAGTTCGACTGGAGCGCCATGGTCACGGGACCCTCCCCCGGCGGCTCCCCCTGAGGGAGCTGGCCCGGATCGATTTTCAGGCGCACCCAAAGGAATCCAGCGCCGACCCGACTCGGATGACCCCAGCTACGCCGATCAACCGGGGCTGCCCGAACGGGATCCAACACGAAAAGATTGCCGGCGGCGGCCATTACCACTATCCTGGCAGCGGACAAGGAGGTTGATGGCCGGTGCGTACCCTGTACCAGGTGCTAGCGGATTCTGCTGCTCGATATCCGGAGCGGCCCGCGATCATCTATCAAGATAGGCGTATCTCCTATCGGGAGCTACTGGAGCGGGTGAACCGGTTGGCCGTGGGGTTGGTGGCGCTGGGGGTCCAACCCGGGGACAAAGTGGGGCTCTGGATGCCCAACGTACCGGAATGGATCGAGGCCTATTTTGCCATCTCCCGGGCCGGCGGGGTGGTGGTGCCCATGAACACCCGCTACAAGACCCACGAGGCACGCTACATCCTGGGGAACTCCGAGGCGGTGGCCGTGTTCCTGCCCCAGGAGTTCCTGGGAATCGACTTCTCCGGGATGCTGGCCCGGGTGAGGGGGGAACTTCCCCGGCTGAAGGAGGCCATCCTGGTCGGGCAGGGCGGGGAGGGGCTGCGTTCCTATGAGGAGGTACTGACGCTGGGGGAGGACGAGGGGGCGCAGCGGGAGCTGACCCGGAGGGAGCGCGAGTTGCGGCCCACCGACTGTGCCTTCATCCTCTACACCTCCGGCACCACTGGCCAACCCAAGGGAGCCATGCTCTCTCACCACAACATGACCGAGAACGCCCGCCAGATAACGGAGATCATGGGGATCTCCTCCGAGGACGTGTTCCTGTTGGCGGTGCCGTTCTTCCACTGTTTCGGCTGTGTGATGGGCATCCTGGGGGCGTTCACCTGGGGGGCGGCGGTGGTGCCCCTGCCCGTGTTCGACGCCAAACAGGCGCTGGAGCTGGTGGAAAAGAAGCGGGTTTCCGTGCTGTATGGCGTCCCCACCATGTTCGTGTTGTACCTGGAGGAGCACCGCCGGGCCAGGGAGGCAGGGCGGCCCTACGACCTCTCCTCGTTGCGCACCGGGATCATGGCCGGCGCCCCCTGTCCAGTGGAGATCATGCGGGGGACCATGGAGGAGCTGGGTTGCAACGTGTGTATCGCCTACGGGCTCACCGAGGCCTCGCCGGTGATCACCATGACCAGGTTCGACGATCCGCTGGAAAAGCGGGTGGAGACCGTGGGAAGGCCGCTGCCCGGCGTGGAGGTGAAGGTGGTGGACGAGGCACGCCGGGAGCTACCCCCGGGGGAAATGGGGGAGCTGGCCTGCCGGGGGTACAACGTGATGCTGGGTTACCTCAAACGCCCCCAGGCCACCCGTCAGGCCATCGACGAGGAGGGCTGGCTCTATACCGGGGACCTGGCCGTAATTGACCCCGATGGCTACGTGCGCATCGTGGGGCGGAAGAAGGACATGATCATTACCGGGGGGTTCAACGTCTACCCGGCCGAGCTGGAGGAACTCCTGTACACCCATCCCGGGGTGCAGAGCGTGGCCGTGGTGGGAGTGCAGGATGAGGTGATGGGGGAAGTGGGCATGGCGTTCATCATCCCCAAACAAGGGGCGGAGCTCTCCCCCCAGGAGATCGTGGACTTCTGTGCCCAGCGGGTGGCCGGGTTCAAGGTGCCCCGCTACGTGGTTATCACCGGGGAGTTCCCCATGACCCCTTCTGGGAAAGTGCAGAAGTTCAAGCTACGGGAGCTGGGGGAAAGGCTGATCCGGGAGGGCAAAGTGGCAAAACTGTCCCCCAGGAAGGGCCGCTGAGCGGGCCGGTTGCCGCCCCCAGGGACTGTGGATAGGCGGAAAGCGTGATCAGGTTCGGGGTGTACTGGGGGGACCCCCTGGCCGTGGAGCGGGCCCTAGCGGCCCGCCTGGGGGAGCTGCGCGAGGCCGAACGGGTGGTACGGTTCGGCGACGAGCTTTCGGTGGGAGAACTGCTGGCGGAGCTGGGCACCCCGGGGCTGTTCGGAGGGGAGCGGGCGCTGGTGATCCGTCGGGCCGATCCCCTGGCCCGGGCCGAGGCGCTGGTGCGGGCCTTGAAGTCCGGCCCCCCACCGGGAACCGCCGTGTTTTTCCTGGGGAAGGACCTTACGGGGCCGCTTTCGCGGGTGGCTCAGGAAGCGGTGCACTTCCCCCCGCCGCGCTGGCGCGAGCTCCACCGACTGGCGGCCGAGCTCCTATCCCAGGCCGGGCTCCCCCCACAGCGTCGGCTGGTGGAGCTGCTTGTGGAGGCCTGTCGGGGGGACGCGATGCACCTGGCACGGGAGGTGGAAAAGCTGGCCCTGTGGCGGGAGGGGCTCCCCTCCTGGCGGGAACTCCCTCGCCTTGTGTTCTTCGCCGAACCCACCCCCTATGGGTACCTGGACGCGGTGGGGGAGCGGCGGGTGACCCAGGCCCTGGCCGAGCTGCGGCGGCTCCTCGCCGCAGGCTGGGACCCATTCCGACTGTTCTTTATGCTCGTCTCCCACGTACGGGCGCTGCTCGCCGCCCGGGCCGCCTGGGAGGATGGCCGTACCCCACCGGGGCCGGAGTGGCTGGCGAAAAGACGCGTGGCCCAGGCCCGCCGGTTCTCCCAGCCCCAACTGGTCGAGCTCCTGGCGCGGCTCCAGGAGCTCGACCTTCGCATCAAGACCGGCGCCCTGACCCCGGAGGCCGCCTTGTGGCTATTTACGCTTGCGCTTGCACCTTGACCGGGATGTGCTCGCCGATCCCGGTGGTCTCAAGGAGCAACCGCGAGGCCACCAGGGCACAGAACAGCGACCCGGCGACGCCCAAGGCCAACGTGATAGCGAACCCCTCCACCGGCCCTGAGCCCAAGGAGAACAGGATCAGCGCGGTGATGATGGTGGTAAGGTTGGCGTCCAGGAGGGCGGACATGGACTTGGCGAACCCGCCCACGATGCAGGCGCGGGGGGCCTTGCCGGTCCGCCGCTCCTCCTTGATCCGCTCGAAGATGATCACGTTGGCGTCCACGGTCATACCGATGGTGAGGATGAGGCCGGCGATCCCGGGCAGGGTAAGGGTAGCCCCGAAGGCGCGCAGGGCGGCGAACACGATGAGCATGTTCAGGATCAGGGCGGCGTCCGCCACTAGGCCCATCCAGCGGTAGTAGAGCACCATGTAGAGGAGCACCAGTAAGAAGCTGATCAGGATGGCCATGGTCCCCCGCCGGATGGAGTCCGAACCCAGGGTGGGGCCCACCGTCTGTTCTTCCAGTACACCCACCTTGGTGGGCAGGGCACCGGATCGCAACACCACCGCCAGCAGTTTAGCTTCGTCGAACGTAAACCGCCCCGTGATGGTGAGGGATTTTTGCACCCCCCGCCAGCCCTGCTGGGCTGCCTCCTTGGCGGACTCGGAAACCGCCGGAGCCGAGTAAACCACGCCGTCCAAGATGATGGCCAACTGCTCCCCCACCTGGAGGCGCCTCAACACCTGGGCGAACCGCTCCGCCCCTTGGCGATTGAACTCCAGCGCTATGTACAGCCCCGGATTGCGGGGATCGGTGGAGGTACGCACCTGGGCGTTGTCCAACACGTCCCCGGTGACGAGCGGCTCCCCCTCCACCAGGTAGTAGCGGCCGCCGTCGTGGGAAGCCAAGATCTCTTGGGTTGGCTCGGTCCGCACGAGATCGTCAGGGTTTTCCGCCGAGTCTATCACCTTGCGGAACTCGAGCAGGGCGGTGCGACCGATGAGCTGCCGGGCCTCCTCGGGGTCCTGCGCCCCCGGGATCTTGACCTCGATCCGATCCTGTCCCAAGGGCCGGATCTCCACGTTGGCCAGGCCGTACTGGTCCACCCGCTGTTGGAGGATGGTGACGATGCGGTCCACCACGTCCCGGCGCTGTGCCTCCTCCATCTCGGCCACGCCCTCCGCCTGGAGTACCAACCGCACCCCGCCCTGCAAGTCCAGCCCCAGTTTCACCACGTCCGAAAGCGGCCAGAACGGGTACAGGAGCCCAATGGCGGCAAACAGCGCCGCCATGGTGGCACCGAAACGCATCCAGTCGTTCCTCTTCATCCTCCCCCCTTACTTCTTCACCTTTTCCACGATGCTGGACTTGGAGATCCGGATCTTGGCACCCTCTTCCACGGACAGGATCACCGTAGCGTCGTCGATCTTGTCGATGGTGCCGTAGATCCCACCGGCGGTGATCACCCGGTCCCCTCGCTTGAGGGAGGAGATCAGCTGTTGGTGTTCCTTCTGCCGCCGTCGCTGTGGCCGGATGAGGAGGAAGTAAAAGATGGCGGCGAAGACAACCAGCAGGATGACCAGTGACATCAACGACTGGCCCGCCTGGGCGTCTCCAGCAACCTGCGCATAGGCTAGCATCACATCACCCCTTCTTTAATTCCTGGACCTTCACGGACCCAGGTTGCTTTGTATGCCCTGCTCTTCTCAACCACCGAACCTCTCGCTCCCTGGTGGGGCCCGCTGGGTAAACGGGCCAAAAGGCTACCACTTCCGTCTCGATGCCGAAACCAACGCAACCATATCCACCCCGCTCCCAGAGCCAAGCGAGTTCGAATTACGCACCCGACTCGATCTTAGCCGGGTTCTCCCCCCGGTTCACATCCACACTCACCAACCGGAATACCCCTAGCCCCACGAACCCCAGGGCCACGGCCGCCATCCCGGCACTCCAAGCCAAAAAGCCGGGCCCGGCCAGGTCCCGGCCCTGCGCCACCAATTGGTGGAGGCAGGCGAAAAGATCGAGCCACAGTATAGCGTAAACGGCGGCGGCCAGGTATCGCCTCCCCCGGGTCAGGGAAAGCTCGAAGGCCAAGGAAAGCGGCGGTACCAACAGCCACGCGAACACGACCGCTTTGGCCCCCACCAACCCCAGCCCCAAGAACAGGAGGGCGTGGCCGGGGAGGTACCCCACCACTCGCCCTCCGCGCCGGGCCCGCGCCAACCCGTATAGCCACAATCCCAACAGCAATCCGCCTCCCAGGGCCCGCAGCCAAGGCGGAAGCGGCACCAGGGCCGCCGAGAGCACGATCAGGATCAGGCTGAGCGGGTAAAAGACGGGGCTTCTCATAGCCGATCAATGAATATGACCCCCAACCCCAGGAGGAAAAAGAACCCCAGGGTGTCGGTGACGGTGGTGAGGAAGATGGAGGAGGCCAGGGCCGGGTCCAGGCGCAGGGCCCGCAGGGAGAGGGGGATCACCGCCCCGGCGGTGCCGGCGGCGATTAGGTTGAACGTCATGGCCAGGAAAGCCACCAGTCCCAGGAAAAAGCTCCCCTTCCAGGCGTAGGCGATGGCCCCCACCGTGGCCCCTATGATCAGCCCGTGGAGGACCCCCAAGGTCAGCTCTTTGGCTAGGATCCGCCAGCCCTTCCCTTTGGGCACTTCGCCCAGGGCGATCCCTCGGGTGACGATGGTGACCGTCTGCATCCCGGCGTTACCCCCTTGGCCGGCGATTACCGGCATGAAGATGGCCAGGGCTGCCACCTTCGCGATCACCGACTCGAACGCCCCCACCACCGTGGCAGCCAGAAAGGCGGTAAGCAGGTTCAGGTACAGCCATGGCAGCCGGAGGCGCAGCGATCGATACCAGGGGGTGTCCACCCGCTCCTCCAGCGGGGCGGCGGCCAGCCGGTACATGTCCTCGGTGGCCTCCTCCCGGATGGCGTCGATCACGTCGTCCACGGTGATGATCCCCCGAAGGCGCCCTTCTTCGTCCACCACCGGCAGGGCCAAAAAGTTGTAGCGGTCGAACAGCCGTGCCACCTCCTCTACGTCCAGATGGACGGGCACGGACATCACGTCGGTGTGCATGATCTCGTGGATGGGGGTATCGGGCCGGGCGAACACCAAGTCCCTGAGGGAAAGCACCCCGATTAAGCGCCGGTTCTCGTCCACTACGTATGCGTAATAGACGGTCTCCATCTCTTCCGCCACCCGGCGCAGGGCCTCGATGGCCTCCTGGCAGGACATGTGCTGGGGCAGGGCCACCACCTCCGGGGACATGAGCCCACCGGCGGTATCCGGGGGATAGGAGAGGAGTTCCGATAGCTCCTTGGCCTCCCGCTCCTCCAGGCGACGCAGGATGTCCTCCACCATCTCCCGGGGGAGCTCGGCCAGGAGGTCCACCGCGTCGTCCGGGTCCATACGGGACAGGATGCGGACCGCTTCGTCGCGGTTGAGTTCGGCCAGGAGGTGGGCCGCCTCTTCGGGGTCCATCTCCCCCAGGGGGGCGGCGGCGGCTCGCCTGAGGTACAGGCGCCGCAAGAGTTCCACCGCCTCGTCCTCCCGCAGGGTGGACAGGATCTCGGCGACCTCGGCGGGGTGCCGCTGGAGCAGCTCCTGGACCTCAAGCTTCTCCTGGGACCTGGCCGTCATGGGGCCACTATACCCGGAGGACTCGGGAGGGGCCAAGCGCTCGGCGGATAGTGTCTCGTTTGTTGTGTCTGGGCGGCGTGGCAGCTTCCCGGCTGTATCTCCGCGCAGCCAGGCAGCCCTCTTTTAGCCAGCTTCTTGTTCTCCTAGACAAGTACTGGGAAGGCCACCATGCCTCCAGACCGACCCTACTTCGCGGGACATTATCCGCGTGGCTGAGGAGGGGGCGCTTCCGGTTGGCCAATGTAACAAACCGGATGTCCCCTTCAGCCCTTGGTATTCCAGTGGCTCCGGCCTAGGGGCGCACCCCGTTCGTGCCCAAACAGGGGTTTCTCACAGTGAGCCGAGAAGGCCACCTGCAGCGGCCCTATTCCACGGTGACGGTCTTGGCGAGGTTCCGAGGTTGATCCACGTCCGTCCCCCGCAGGCGGGCGATGTGATAGGCGAGAAGCTGCAGGGGCGGGGCGAACACGAGCGGCACCAGCTCCCGGGGCGCCGCAGGCAGCAGTACTACATGGTCGGCCAGCCTCCTGACCTCCGGGTGGTCCCGGTCGGAGAACACGATCAGAATCCCCCGCCGGGCACGCACCTCCTCCATGTTCGAAAGGGCTTTGTCCCACAGCTCCTCCCCGGTGATCAGAAACACCACCGGCATCTCCTCGTCGATCAGGGCGATGGGGCCGTGTTTCATTTCCCCGGCGGGATAGGCCTCGGCATGGATGTACGAGATCTCCTTCAGCTTCAACGCCCCTTCCAGGGCCAGGGGGAACAGGATCCCCCGGGCGAGGTAGAGGAAGTCCTCCTTCTGATAGAACTCCTGGGCCAGCCGCTCCAGCTTCTCCTCCCGCTGCAGAGCCTGTGCCAGCAGCGCCGGCCCCTGGGAAAGGGCCTCGAACCGGGCCTCCATCTCCTCCCGGGATAGGTCCCCTCGGGCATGGGCCAGCCTCAGCCCCAACAGAGCCAGGGCAGCCAGTTGGGCGGTGAACGTCTTGGAGGCCGCCACCCCGATCTCCAGCCCGGCCCGGGTGTATAGCGCCCCATCCGACTCCCGCGGGATGGCCGCACCCACGATGTTGGAAACCGCAAAGGCCTTAGCCCCCTTGGCCCGCGCCGCCCGCACCGCCATCAGGGTGTCCACCGTCTCCCCGGATTGCGACACCGCCACCACCAGGGTGTCCGGGCCCAGCGCCGGGGCCTTGTACCGGAACTCCGAGGCCACCTCCGCCTCTACCGGGATCCCCAGCAAGGGCTCCCACAGGTACTCGGCCACCAGGGCGGCATAGAAGGAGGTCCCGCAGGCCACAAGGTAAATGTGCCTCACCCCCCGGAGGTCGCGATCGGAGATCCCCCCTTCCCAGGGGGACCACAACTGCCCCCGCAGGGTGTCCGCCACCGCCTGGGGCTGCTCGTGGATCTCCTTCTCCATGAAATGCCGGTATCCTTGCTTCTCCGCGGTCAGGGGGTCCCAGTCTACCCGGCGGAACCGGGGCTCCTTGGCCCCACCCTCCCTGTCCCACAGCTCCACCACCCCTGGCCGGACTCGGGCCACCTCCCCATCCGCCAGGAAGCACAGCTCCCGGGTGTAGGGGAGCATGGCCGGGGCATCGGAGGCCACGTATCCCTCCCCGTCCCGTACCCCCACTACCAACGGGCTCCCCTCCCTGGCCACCACCACCTCTTGGGGATGGTCCGCATGGATCACCGCGATGGCGAACGCCCCCTTGGCCTCCTTCAAGGCCTCCCTTACGGCTTGAGCGAGATCACCACGATAGTGTTGTTCCACCAGGTGCACCAGCACTTCGGTGTCGGTCTGGGAGCGAAAGGTGTGCCCGGCCTGGGTCAGCTCCTGCCGCAGTTCCCGATGGTTCTCGATGATGCCGTTATGGACCAGGGCGATCTTGCCGGAGCAATCGGTATGGGGATGGGCGTTCTCCTCATTGGGCAGGCCATGGGTGGCCCAGCGGGTGTGGCCGATCCCGGTGTGCCCGGGGAGCGGCTCGGCCCGCACCGCATCCCGAAGGTTTTCGATCTTGCCCACCCGGCGTACCAGGGCCAGCTTGCCCCCGTCCAGGACGGCCAATCCGGCCGAGTCATAGCCCCGATACTCCAGCCGAGCGAGACCCTCCAGCAATACCTCTTGGGCTTCCCGGGGGCCCACATAGCCCACGATACCGCACATAGCACCCCATTATACCCACCGGACCCCCGGGCCCAGGACATATGTCGAACGTAACGGGGACCATTGTCGGGACCGGGTTGAGGGGGCTATAATGCCACGCCCGTAACGGCGGGCAAAGGGAGGCTGAGATGAAGGAAGCGGAAGTGAAGGCCTTGCTCGTGGATCCGATGAACAACTCCCCGGTGATCTTGCTCAAGGACCGCAACTCCACCAAAGCCATGCCCATCTGGATCGGCGAAGCCGAGGCTATGTCCATCGCCCTGGAACTCCAGGGCCAAACGTTTCCGCGCCCCCTTTCCCACGACCTGATGAAAGAGCTTCTCGAAGCCCTGGGCGGGACCCTGGAACGGGTGGTGATCTCCAACCTGAAGGAGGGCACCTTCTACGCCACCCTGTACGTGCGTACCCCGGACGGGGAAGTCAAAGAGATCGACGCCCGTCCGTCGGACTCGGTGGCCCTGGCCCTGCGGACCCGCTCCCCCATTTACATCGCCGACGAGGTGTTCGAGCAATCGGCCATCGAATCCCCGTTCGCCGAAGAAGAGCGGTTCCACGAGTTCGTGGACCGGGAGCTGAGGCTATCGGAGTTCCGGAAACGCGCCCAGTCCTCCTAGCCAAGGTCCTGCGGGGAAGTGGGGCGGGCCCAGGACCCCCCTCATCCCCTCGGAAGGATCGGTGCTCGATTGAGCTTGGGGGAAAGCTCGTACAAAGAGGGTCCTAAGGCAATACCCACTCGTAACCGGACTCTTCCTCGCCGAACCGGCGTACCTCACGCAGGGTGAGACCCTGGTTTATCTTGGTTCCGGAGAAGCGCACCTCTACTGCCTCCCCGCCCGCCAAATAGAAGGTCACCCCACGCAGGGTCTCCAGCAGGAAAGCCGGTTCCTCCCCTTGCGCCGGCGTAAGTTCCAACACCACCTTTTCCAAGTTCCCCACAGGCCCAGCGCCCCCTGGGACCTCCCCCCACACCTCCAGCTTGATCGTGTCGTCCCGGGACTCCCGCACCCGAAGTGCCCCACTGCGCAGGGCGGCGAGCAGTTTCCCAGGCCCGACTCGGAGCTCATCCAGGTAAGCGGCGGCCGCCCAAAAGCCCGCGGCCAACGGATTGCCAGCCGTGCCTTCGTCGGCAGTCGCGGGAAGCCGCACGATCACCACCCCCGCCGGCCTCCCCTCGGCCGCCGGCAGGAAATGGTTCAGCTGGCCACCTTGGTAACTGAACACCTGTCCCCGCAGGGGCTCAGGGGCGATGAGCTGAAGCC
>DQVA01000140.1 GCA_015661965.1 Candidatus Bipolaricaulota bacterium | reverse complement strand
TGGCCAACTTCGGTGCCGTTACAGTGGAAGAGATCATGTCGTTCGATGAGGTCAACCACGACTTGGTGTTGGACCCCTATTGGGAACGATTCAGCGTGGAGATTAAACAGCCCGCCTGTTGTGGGGGCTATGCCATGTTCCGAGTGGATACCTACTTCGAGGAGGGATCCCTCAACCTGTTCGACTGGGGCCGCAGCGACTTCTATTTGGAGATCCCGATATCAGGGGCGTTCAAGCTCTGGACCCGATTGGCCATTGATCCCGGTGGCCTTGAAGAGTTAATATTTGGATTCCGCTTTAAGTGGTGACTTTAGTCGGTATCAATAGGGTTAAGTAGAGACCGGATGGCCTCCAGGCGACGTTCGTCCTGGGCCACCACCACCAACACGTCCTCCGGCCCCAGCCCGGTCCCGGGCTCCGGCACCAATGCCTTCCCCGCCCGCAGCAGCACCGGTACCGCCACCCCCTTGGGCAGCTCCAGTTCCCCGAACTTCTTCCCCGCCCAGGGGCCGACGGAGAACTCCGCCACCCTGGCCCCGCCGCTCACCGCTACCGAGAAATCAAGCGCCCGCTCCCCCAGCACATAGCCCTTGATCTCAGAGGCCGCCGCCAAAACCGGCGACACCACCTTATCCACCCCGATGGCCTGACAGGCGGTCCTCAGGGCCAGATCATCCAGTACCACCACCACCTCTTTGGTGCCGGCCTGCTTGGCAAGCAGGGCCACCACCGTGTTCAGGGCGTCAGAACCGGTGGCCGCGACCAGGGCTTGGGCTTCGCCGGCACCGGCTTTGGCCAGAAGATCGGGGTCCGTGCCGTCCCCTTGCAGTACCAGCGCGTCATAGCGCTCCGCCGCCGCCTTGCAGGTGGCCTCATCCCTCTCCAGCAGTACCAGCTCGACCCCGCGCACGCCGGAAAGCTCCTCGGCGAGCCGTTTCCCCAGGGCTCCTAACCCTACGATGATGATCTTCACCGGACCCTCACCGCCTTCCTCACAAGCAACAGCACCGGCAGGACCTCAAGCCTGCCCATCCACATGAGGGCGATCAAAATCAGTTTTACCCCGGCCGGGGCCCCGGGACCGGCGATCCCCATCGACAGGCCCACCGTCCCTTGAGCCGAGGCCGCCTCGAACAACGCGTCCCCCGGTGGATAGCCCCAGTATACGAGGGCAGCGGTGGCCACGGCCAACAGCCCTAGATAGAGGAGGATGTAGGCCGCCATCCGCAGGGCCTCCTCTTGGGGGTAGTTCTCCCCTAGCATTCGCAGGGGCACTTCCGCTTCTCGAGGCAGGCGAGCCCGCACCAGCAGCCAGCGCACCAGTGCCAGCAGGGCTAGGAGGCGGAACAGCTTTACCCCTCCGGCGGTGGAGCCGCCGCAGCCGCCGATCACCATCCCCAGTAAGAGCAGCCAGCGGGCGGGCGGGGAGAGGGTGGGGGTGGGGAGGGTGGTGAACCCGGTGGTGGTGAGGGCGGAGATCCCTTGGAAAAAGCCCGCACCCAAAGAGCCGATCCCCCCGCCCACCAGCAAGCCCAGAACCAGGGAGAGGCCGAATAGCATGGTAAGCTGCCGCTCCCGCAGGAACGCGCGGGCCTTGCCCGGCCGCAGCAGCCAGAACAGGGGAAAGCTGATCGCCCCGGCCAACATGAACAGGCTTACCACCCCCTCCACCGCCGGGGAGGCGTAGTGCCCAATGGAGTCGGAATAAGGTGAGAACCCCCCGGTGGAGATGGTGGACAACACGTGCACTCCGGCATCGAACGGCCCCATCCCGGCCGCAAGATAGGCGAAGAACCCCGCTCCGGTCAGCGCCGCGTATACCCAGGCCACGCGGCGGGCGGTGAGCCTTACGTTGCCCGCCAAGTTTTCGCCCCCGTATTCGGCGGCGTACAGGGCCAAGGCCGTCCTCCCCGGGGGAAGGAGCAGGGCCAACGAGATCACCACGATCCCGGCCCCCCCCAGCCACTGGTAGAGGCTGCGGAACAAGATCAACGAGCGGGGAAGGGCTTCCGGGGTGAACACGGACAGCCCGGTGGTGGTGATCCCGGAGGCGGCCTCGAACCAACCGTCCAGGAACGAGCCCACCGTCAGGAACGGCAGTGCCCCCAGCAGGGAGAACAGGAGGTAGGCCAGGGCGGTCAAGGGGAGGGCTTCCCCTTCGGTGAGTGGACGGACGGGTTGTGTCCTTACCCCCAGCTCCCCTAGCAGGCCGGCCCCCGCCCCCAAGGCGATGAACCACGCCAGCTCTCGCCATTCCCCGGCCAAACCGGCCACCAAGGCCGGCGCCAGGGTGCTGGCGGCCAGGATCAACAGGAGGTACCCGAGCGGGCTCCCCAGCCGGGCAATGCTTCCCATGCCCGGATGGTAGTGCCCTGACGACCCTGCGCCAACTCGGGGCTTGCTTTGATCGCTGCCTCCCCTCACCCCTACCTGCTCAATCGTCGCAGGTGCCCACGGCACTGAATGACCCTAACCTCTACGAGGCCGCCAAGGAGCTCCGGGTACGCCGGGAGGTGAGCCGCCGCCACCCCGATGGGAAAAGGGTCGGGGTGGGGAAATATGGCCGCTTCCCACGGCCAGGGGTGTCCTAGATCCTCACAGTGGTAAGTAGTACCATGCGGGGCCATGTATATGATCGTGGTCGGGGCAGGCGGTATCGGAACCGCTTTGGTGGAAATCGCCCTGCGGGACAAACACAACGTGGCGGTTATCGAGCGGGACTCCCGCAAGGCGGACGCCGTGTCGCGCAAGTACGACGTGCTCGTGTTGAACGACGACGCCGCCTCGGTTGATGTATTGCGGGAAGCCGGTGCCGAACGGGCCGATGCCCTCATCGCTACCACCTCTGACGATGCCACCAACCTGATGGTCATCGTGCTCGGCGGGGATCTGGGCATCCCTTCGCTGGTGTCGGTGGTCAATAACCGGGAACACACGGAGCTGTTCAGGCGCCTTGGGGCCAACGTGATGGAGAACCCAGAGGTGATCGTAGCCGAGTATCTGTACAACGCCGTCCACCGTCCCAAGATCAAGGACCTGGTCACCTTGTCCGGGGGGGCCCAGGTGTTCCGGGCGGCGATCACCGACAAATCGCCCCTGGTGGGCCGTACCCTGCTGGAGGCGGGCAAAAGAGGCATTATCCCGGATGGGGTACTGATCGCCGCCATCCAACGGGGCGGGGAGACCATCATTCCCTCCGGCACCACAGCCATCCAGGCCGGAGACCTGGTCACCGTGTTCACCAAGGAGCACGCCACCGACGAGCTGGTAGAACGCCTTACCGGCTAGCCCCATGCATACGGAAGACCTGAAGATCGTCCTCCGGGACCTGGGGTTGGTGATCCCCACGGTGGGGGCCATGGCTGCCCTATCGCTCCCGGTGGTGGCCTACTTCGGGGAGTGGTATGCCCTGTGGCCGTTTGGACTCACGGCCCTGGTGTCGTTTGGGCTGGGGCTGCTTCTTTACCTCCCCTTCCGGCGGGCTGGGGAAGCCCGGCTCAAGCATGGTCTGTTGGTGGCGGCAGTGGGCTGGCTGCTGGTGGCCACGGTGGGAGCGCTTCCGTTTCACATGGTGTCCGTGCGCCTGGGGGGCGGCACCCTGTATCCATACGCCGACATGGCCAGCGCCTTCTTCGAGTCCATATCAGGCTTCACCGGCACCGGGCTCACCATGTCCCTCAGGCCGGACCTGTTGCCCCACGCCCTCCAGTGGTGGCGCTCGTTTACCGAGTGGATCGGAGGCATGGGGGTGATCGTGCTCATGCTCACCCTGATCGCCGGCCCGGGCGCCTCGGCGGTATCGCTCTATTTCGCCGAGGCCCGCGGGGAGAAGATCCATCCCTCGGTAGTGTCCACGGTGAGGACCATGTGGTGGATCTTCGCCCTGTATACGTTCGCCACGGCAGTGGCCCTATGGGGGGCGGGGATGCCCCCTTGGGAGGCCATCAACCACGCCATGACCGGGCTTTCCACAGGGGGATTCTCGGTGTGGCCTGATTCCATCGGTCGTTACGGCTCCGTCGCCATCGAGATGATCTTGCTGGTGGTGATGATCGCCGGGGCGGTGAGCTTCGCCGTGCACTATCAAGCCATGCAGCGGGGCCTACGGGCGTTTTGGGCCGATATCCAGACCCGCTGGCTGATCGTGTTGCTGGGTTTCGGGGTGGCCCTGTTGGGGCTGGAGAACCTCTACCTTTACCCCCCCCAAGGGGCATTCCGTACCGCGGCCTTCCAGTACATCTCGGCCATGACCTGCACCGGATTCGGCACCGCCGACCTCTCGGGCTGGACGGACGGGGCGAAATTGCTCCTGTCGCTGGGGATGTTCCTGGGCGGGGCGGCCGGTTCCACCGCCGGGGGGATCAAGGTCATCCGGCTGGTGCTTCTCGCCAAAGGGGTGAGCTGGCGGTTCCGCAAGATCGTGTCCCCGGCTTCCGCCCTGGTGCCGCTGCGGCTGGGCAAGGTGGTCCTGTCCGAACAGGATGCCTCCCGCCGGTTGGAAGAGGCGGCAGTGCTCGCCTTTCTGTGGGTGGCCTTTCTGGGGGTGGGGATCGCGGTACTATTGCACACGGTGCCGGACACGTTCAAGCTGGCTGATGTGATCTTCGAGGTGGCTTCGGCCCAAGGGAACGTGGGCCTGTCCACCGGGATCACCCATCCGGAGATGCCACTCCTGGCCAAGCTGACGCTCTCGTTCAACATGTGGGTGGGAAGACTGGAGATCATCCCGGTGTTGATGCTCATCCGGGCCCTCCTGCGCCGAGGTGGCTGAACCCATATGGCCTGCGGCGTAGAGCGCCAGCTGGAGGGGCTGCTGGGGAGACATCCGCAGGTGTGGGTGAACCCGCCCCGGGGGGAGTTGATCCGGGAGGCCATCTCCCGCCGGGAGGCGCTGGTAGCCGAGTCCGGGGCGCTGGCCACCTGGACGCCACCAGACTCCACCGGCCGTCGCCCCCAGGACACCTACATCGTGGACTCCCCGGAGGTCCACGCCACTGTGGACTGGAATTCCCCTTACTGCCAGCCCCTGGCCCCGGAGACGCTGGACATGCTGCTCTCCGACGCCTTGGCGACCCTGGCGAAAAAGCCGCGCCTGTACGTGACCGATCGCGTGCTGGGGGCCGACCCCACCTATGCCCTCCCGGTCAGGACCGTGACCGACCGGGCCCTGGTGGCCCTGTTCACCGACAACATGTTCCGCCCCGCCACGGCCGACCTTTCCCGTTCCCGCTTCGCCGGGCGGGGGTTCAGCTTGCTGGTGCTACCCTATGACCGGCTTTCCCCCGGCCGGTATCAAGGGAGGCTGCGGTTCGACCCCGAGGTCGGGCGCACGAGCGATGTGGCCGTGGTCATGGATTTCTCCCGCCGCATTGGATTGGTGTACGGTTCCGCCTACCTGGGGTCGGTGAAGAAGCTCATGTTCACGGTGCTGAACTGGTTACTTCCGGAGGTGGGGGTGTTGCCCCTCCATTGCGGGGCCAGCGAGGGCCCCCAGGGGGATGTGGCCCTTTTTTTGGGGCTTTCTGGCACGGGAAAAACCTCCCTTTCCTCGGATCCCACCCGCCGGCTGATCGGCGACGATGAACACGGTTGGATGGAGACAGGGATCTTCAACATGGAGGGCGGCTGTTACGCCAAGCTCATCGATCTAGC
>DQVA01000086.1 GCA_015661965.1 Candidatus Bipolaricaulota bacterium | reverse complement strand
TGGGTAGGCCGGGCCGAGATCTTGGCCACCGGCCCGCTGGCGGGATCCAATCCTCCCGGGGTGCAACCCCACAGCGCCAGCAGCCCCAGGCCCAGCACCACTCCCACGAGAAGCCCCCTCATTGTCCTTTGACCAACACCCTTGCGCGGATGTACTCGCTGCCCCCTTAGGTCAAGTTTCACTGGCGCCTCCTTATGGGGTGTAACAACCGGGGCCCCCTTGGATCTCGATGACCTGGGTCAAGGTGGCCTGCTGGCCGGCTGCGTCGATCACCGT
Source organism: Candidatus Bipolaricaulota bacterium (assembly GCA_015661965.1). Classification (GTDB taxonomy): domain Bacteria; phylum Bipolaricaulota; class Bipolaricaulia; order Bipolaricaulales; family Bipolaricaulaceae; genus UBA3574. Next base: position 2,969 of record DQVA01000086.1, on the reverse strand, counting down.
CAAGGTCACCGGATAGCCGCCGCCGTACCAATAGCGGTGCTCCACCACCTGCCCCACTGCCCACTCGCCGTCCCCGAACGACCAGCGATATTCCACGATGTCCCCGTTGGGGGACTCGGATTCACCGGCGTCGAACCTGATGAGCTCGCCGGTCCCGGGCCGCCAAGGGGCATAGGAGAAGCGAGGAATCGGCGGCGGGAAAGCCACCTGCACTTGGCTCTCCCGTCGATCCGACAGGCCTTGGTCGTCGAACACCACCAGCGCCACCCGATAGGTGCCGCCGGTCTCGTAGGTATGCGACACGATGGGGCCGAGGCCACGGGTGCCATCGCCGAAGTCCCAGATGTACTCGACGATCTTCCCGTCCTCATCGTAGGAGAGGGAGCCGTCACAGGTGATGGTGAGGGGGGCGGTGCCCTGGGCAGGGCGCAGCGCGAACAGGGCCTCCGGAGGCTTCATCTGGAACTTGTCCACACATCCTCCCACAAGAAGTGCCGCCAACCCGCTTGCCAACACCACCGCTATCCTCCAGCGCATATCCATCCCCCTCCTTTAAAGCTCAAAGGAAAGCTGCACACAGAGCCCGAACCACATCCCGGAAAGATCGAGCGTTTCCCCCTCCCCATCGGCGTCCAAGTCAAGGGGCACCCCCCCAGTCTGCGGGACCCCCAACGGGGCCAAGCGCAACCCCGCCTCCAGCCCCAGGTAGAACCCCGCCCCCAGGGGCAACAGCACCCGGGCGTACGCCTCCCCCACCGGCCCGTGGGCCCGCCAGGTGGCCGTCCCGCCAGGGGGCTGAAATGGGATCGAAAAGTCAGGAGGCAAATTAAACTCGCATGCGTACCCCAGGTTCGCCCAGCCCCAGCCCCCGGCCAAGCCCACCGTGAACGCCCCGGGGACCACCTGAAACCCCGCCTGGAGGGCCAGGGAGAGGTACTCCACCTCCAACCGAAGGGAAACCGGGAGCTCCGAGCCCTCGGAGGTCCAACTGCCCGAGGTGGCGGTCTCCCAAGAGGCCAGTGCCGCCCGCAGCCCGAGGCCGAACCCATCCCCCACCAGCTCCCCCAAGCTGAACCCCACCCCGGTGCGCAGTTCCTCCAGGGGGGGGACCTCTCCCTCCACGTTGGGCTGCCCCTCCACGAAGGCGATGGTCCGGTTGACCAGGGTCAAAAAGTCGTTCAGATCTGAAAAACCGGCCAAGGCGGCGTGGGCACCGGACCCCACGTTCAAGGTCGCCCCCGTGCCCAGCCAGCCAGCCAGAACTATCAACAGCAAAGCCCGCTTGACCATGTCCCTTTGCCCCTTTCGTTGTGCAGACTACGCCCCGGCGGGGCATGGAGCGAGGACAGGCCGGGCGCTAGCGGAGGGGGTTCGTCACACGCGGCGGCCGCGGAGTTCCTCTGCCATCAGGTCAACTGTCCGCAGCACGTCCTCCCGGGAGATGCCGAGGTGGGTTACCATCCGGATTCGCTTGGGGTCGGTGCCGGCAGCGGCGGGGGAGCAAAGCACCCCCCGGGCCCGCAGGCGGGCGCATAGCTCCTGAGCACTAGGCCCCTCCTCGATCTCGACCACCACGATGTTGGTGTCCGGTGGCCACACGGAAAGCCCGGGGATCCCGGCGAGTCCCTCGGCCAGGAGGCGGGCGTTCTCGTGGTCCTGGGCCAGGCGGTCCACGTGGTGTTCCAGGGCGTACAGGCCGGCGGCGGCCAGGATCCCGGTCTGGCGCATCCCACCGCCCAGGGCCTTACGAACCCGCCGGGCCTCGACGATGAAGTCCCGGGAGCCGCACAGGAGCGAGCCCACCGGACACCCAAGGCCTTTGGAAAGGCAGAACATGACCGAGTCGAACCCCTGAACCAGCTCAGAGGGCGAGAGGCCGGTGGCCACGGCGGCATTGAGTATGCGGGCCCCATCGAGGTGCACCGGGATGCCGCGGGAGTGGGCGAGCGCCAGGATCTCCCTGGCCCTCTCCAGGGGCCAGATGCGGCCCCCGGCGGCGTTGTGGGTGTTCTCCAGGCACACGAGTCCGGTGGGGGCGAGGTAGTAAAGGTCGGGGCGGATGGCGGCCGCCACCTGGGCGGCGGTAAAGGCGCCCCGCTCCCCTGGGATGACCCGGGGCTGCACCCCGGAGAAGCGGGCCATGGTGGCAAGCTCCACGTTGTAGATGTGGGAGCTGGCCTCCACGATCACCTCCTGGCCCGGGCGGGTATGGCAGGCGATGGCGATCTGGTTGCCCATGGTACCGGAGGGGACGAACAGGGCCGCCTCCATGCCCATGAGGGCCGCCGCCCGCGCCTCCAGCTCGCAGGTGGTGGGGTCCTCCCCGTACACGTCGTCGCCCACCTGGGCGCTGGCCATGGCCGCCCGCATCCCCTCCGTGGGGACGGTGACCGTGTCCGACCGCAAGTCGATCATCGCCAACCCTCCTCTCCGATCAGGGGCACGAACGAGCACGGGCACAGGTACTCCCGTTCCACCCGCCTGCCCCGTTTCCTGAACAGCCACAGGGTTTGGCTCTCGCGCCCCCCAATGGGGATCACCAAGCGCCCCCCTTCGGCAAGCTGACTCACAAGGCTTTTGGGGGCGGTGGGGGCGGCGGCGGTGACCAGGATGGCCTGGAACGGGGCTTCCTCCGGCCAGCCCTTGGTACCGTCCCCGACCCGGAATCTTATGTTCCCGTACCCCAAAGAGAGCAGGCGCTTTTGGGCGAGCTGGGAGAGCTCGGGGATGCGTTCGATGGTGAACACTGTGCCTGCGAGCTCGGCCAGGACCGCGGTCTGGTAGCCGGAGCCGGTGCCGATCTCCAGCACCCGATCGGTAGGGGAGAGCTCCAGGGCCTGGGTAGACAAGGCCACGATGTAGGGCTGGGAGATGGTCTGGCCTGCCCCGATGGGAAGCGGACGATCCTCGTAGGCGAAGGGGAGGAGCTCCGGGGGGACGAACACATGCCGGGGCACCCGGGCCATGGC
>DQVA01000205.1 GCA_015661965.1 Candidatus Bipolaricaulota bacterium | reverse complement strand
GAAGAGGAGCTGAAGCTTAGGCATGAACGTCATCTCAAGGCGGCGCGGGAGATGGGTCGCCTACTTTCCCAGGCAGCCAGCCCGGGAGAGGTGCTCCGGCGGGCGGTGTCCTTTATCCGAGGGCAACTGGGCTATAGGTTCGTGGGGGCAGGGCTACTGGAAGGGGGGAGAGTGGCCTCCTTCTGGCATTCAACTGGCGAGGAGGTGGAGCCATGGGAGCCCCCACCTCCCCTGGAGGAATGGGGGCCTCTTGCCAAAGCCCTGGAGGAACGGGCCCCCCAGCTCCTCCCCCGGATAGATCCCGATCGGCCCACCTGCCCCGCCGCCCGTAGGTTCGAACTGGCCAGCGTGCTCATGGCCCCAGTTTTCCTGGAGAAGGAGCCGAAGGCGTTCCTGGTGGTGGGGAAGCAAAAGCCTTACTCGTTAAGCAAGTTGGATCTCGGCACCATCGAGTACGTGGCCAGCTGGTGTGAGCTCACCCTCGATGTGTTGAGAACGAGGGAACGGCTGGCCGGGCTGTATGAGCTGGCCCACTCCCTGGCCAGAGTCGAGGACCGCAAACAACTCCTGCGGCAGGTGATACAGGCACTGCGGGGCCGATTCGAGTTCGATTATTGTGCGTTTTTCCGACCGGTGGAAGGTGCGATGGAGCTGGAAGCGATAGAAGTGCAAGAGGACATCCAGCTACTCCCCCACATCAAGCCGGGTTGGCGCCTGCCCAAGGGGCAAGGGGTGATCTGGTGGGTAGCCCAAGAGCGTGCCCCCTTACTTCTGGCCGACGTCCGCTCCTATCCCGGGTATGTCCAGGGAGCCCCGGAAGTGCAGTCGGAGCTTGCGGTACCGGTGCTGGCCGGGGAGGAGCTGTTGGGGGTACTGAACGTGGAATCCCGCCAGCCGGCGGCCTTCGGGGGGGATGAGCTGGCTATCCTACAGGCGGTGGCCGGTCAATTAGCGGTGGCCTTGCAGAACCTTCAATCCCGGAGGATGTTGAAGGAAATGGCCATCCGCGACCCCCTGACCGGGCTCTACAATCGCCGGTTCCTGGACGAAGTCATCGGCCAGGAGGTGGCGGCGGCCCGGCGATACCATCGACCCCTGGCGCTGCTTTACGTGGATGTGGATGGGTTCCGAGCGGTGAACAACATCCACGGCCATCAGATGGGGGACGAAATCCTGCAGCGGGTAGCCGGGTTCCTGCAGGAAAACGTGCGGGAGGCGGACTACGTGTTCCGGGTGGGGGGGGACGAATTTCTGATCCTGCTCCCGGAGACGGACGGCGAGGCCACCGGGATCGCCGAGCGGCTCAAGCGGGGTATAAAGCAGGCCCTGAAGGACGTGGGCCTCCCGTTAGGTCTTTCCATAGGAATGGCGATGTGGGATCCGGAGTCGGAGTTCGACCTGGATGCCCTGATCTCCGAAGCTGATAAGAACATGTATGAGGATAAACGAAGAACTCGTAATCGAGCCGGTACATAGCCATCGGGGCTATCGGGAGTGCGAGGCCCTCCAGAAAGCGATCTGGGGATTCGACGACGTGGCAGTCGTCCCCGACCACGCCCTGCACACCATCGTGGAAGGGGGGGGATTGCTATTGGGGGCCTATGACGGCATCGGCCCGGGCCGCGAGATGGTGGGGTTCGTGTTGTCCCTCCTCGGTTGGTGGGAGGTGGGAAAGCGGCTCCGTCACCAGTCCCTGATGGCGGCGGTGCGGGAGGACTGGCAGGGCAAAGGTGTGGGCTACGCCCTGAAGTGCGCCCAACGCGAGCACGTGCTGGCTCAGGGGATTGACCTCATCACCTGGACATTCGACCCCCTGGAATCCCGCAACGCCCACTTCAACCTTAACAAGCTGGGGGCGGTGGTTACCCAGTACATGCCCGAGTATTACGGGGAATTCCGGGACGCCCGCAACCGAGGCCTGGCCACCGATCGGTTCCTGTGCGAATGGCATCTTTCAGCGCGCCGGGTGAAGGCCAGGCTGGCAGGTGAAAGGCCAAGCCTGCCCCTGGGCAAGGCGGAGGCCATCAACGCCACCCGGCGGCTCCCGTCCGGGCTGCGGGCCCCGGTGAGTTTCCGCCCCGGCCTGGCGGCCCCTCTATTGCTATACGAGATCCCCAGCGACCTCCAGACCGTAAAGCGGGTGGATCTAGAGCTGGCCCGTACCTGGCGGGCCGAGTCCCGTAAGGCCCTCACCCTCTACTTCGAGGACGGGTATTTGGCAACCGGGCTCTTGCATCAAGGCGACCGGAGCTTTTTGGTGCTGGAGCGGCTGGAACTCGCGGAGGTGCTCTCCCGCCCGTGATCCGGCCAGCGCGTCTCTCCCTCCATGTGGTGGAGCTCCCCCTGGTCCACCCGTTCCGCACCAGCTTCGGGGAGGAGCGGGTCAGGCGGGCTCTGCTGGTGGCGCTGGAGGCGGAGGGGGTCACCGGCTGGGGGGAGTGTGTGGCCGGGAGCGGCCCCTGGTACTCCTACGAAACGGTGGATACCGCTTGGTCGATAATCCGGGATGTGTTCGTACCCCTCATCCGGGGCAAGGCCTTCTCCCATCCCCGGGAGCTCCCCCGGGCCCTGGCCAGGGTGCGGGGCCATCCCATGGCCAAGGCCGCCCTGGAGACCGCCCTGTGGGACCTCCATGGCCGGCTACAGGAAAAACCGTTGTGGGAGCTCCTGGGCGGGGTGCGGGATGAGGTGCCGGCCGGGGTCAGCATCGGCATCCAGCCCGATCTCCCCAGTTTACTTGACCGAATAACGGGGTTCCTGGAGCAAGGCTACCGGCGGGTGAAGCTCAAGGTGAAACCCGGTTGGGACACAGATGTCCTGCAGGCGGTGCGGGAGAGGTTCCCCGACATCCCCCTGTCGGTGGACGCCAACTGCGCTTACGCCTGGGAGGACGTGGAGCACTTGCGGGACTTCGACCGGTTCGAGCTGATGATGATCGAGCAGCCCTTGCGGCATGAGGACCTGGTGGGCCATGCGCGGCTGAGCAGGGAGCTCTCCACCCCTATCTGTCTGGACGAATCCATCAGCTCTCCGCATCGGGCTTGGGAG
>DQVA01000194.1 GCA_015661965.1 Candidatus Bipolaricaulota bacterium | reverse complement strand
GGGTTTTCGACCGCTTCCAAGGCCCCGAAGCCCCCCTCCGGCTCGTAAATGCCCGGCCCGATGGTGCCCAAATATACAGGACCGTGCACCAACAGGACCGCCAGCCCTTCTAAGCTCCAGGTGACCATGATCTCCCACTCTGCCCGGTAGAGCTCCAGCAAGGGGGGCGGGAGGGGTGGGTAATCCACGCGAAACCGGAGCCGGACCCCGTAAGCCCCAGGGGGATCGGCCATGGAAGCCTCATACCGAAACAGAAACTCTCCGCTCCAATCTCTGAGCCCGGAGGGGAGGGTGAGGATGTGTACCCATTCCCCTACCCCGGGGAAGGGGGCGTATTCCTGTTGCGCCCCTCCCCGCCACAAGAAGGCCTCCGGCCTCACCGGGCCGATCAGGGAGACCAGCTGCACATACATCTCCCCGACGAGATCGGCATAAAAGCCCCTTCGCTCCAGGCTGAGCTCCATGGGGTCGGACTCCAAAAGCACCAGCACATCCCCTCCCCCCAGCAGTTCTCCGGAGATGGACTCCGTACCCAGCACCCCCATGTCCACCGGGGTGGTGAAGGTGACCCGGATGCGGGGAAATTCGGTCCCCGGCGGGGGGAACTCAATCGTCACCTCTTCCGCCCCCGCCCCCCAGGTGGCCAACACCGCCAACGCCGCCCAGAAGCCCCAGGCCCTCATGGCGCGGTAGCCGTGTAAAGCAAAGTAACCGAATACTGTCCGGGGACATCATAGATGTCCAGCCGGTACCGGTAGTCAACGAGCAACTGGGCCACCGCCGGTCCGTCCGCTTGCCATACGGTCACCTCCCCGGTGCCCAGCGGGAGGTACTGGGTGCCTGAAATGCGCCAGTCCAAGTCCGCCAAGAACTCGTCCGGCACCGTCCCGGGGAACTCAGGCGGCACTTGCCAGCCCACCGTTTGCAGGGTCAGGGCACATCCTTGGGGGTAGTTGCAGGCCACCACGATGGGGTTCCCGGTGGCCTCAAGTGGTCGGAAGGTCTGGGTATCGGGCTCGAAATATTCCTGGGTCACCACCCCCAGGAACAGGTCCTCATTCACCTCCAATACGATCCAGCCGATCGCCCCCCAGGAGAGGGTAACCGTCTGCTCCCGCTGTGCAGCCCCCCAGGAGAGGGAAGCCCAGCCGAGCACGAGCGCCAGAACCGGCAACGAGCAGACCCTCATACCCCCTCCTTTTTCCACCATAACCCCTCCATGATCCTCTCCCACAGCTGAAACAGGCGATCTAGCGCCTGAGCTAGCCGGATGCGGGCCTGCCAGGGAAAGGGGCTGGGCCTGCGGTCTCGGATCAGCTCCGGGTGGAATTCCGGCTGTAGATCCCCGGGACGCCTGTCTGCAGACAGGGATGAGTAGAGGAAGGCCTCCCGGGCCTTGAACGCTTCCTTGATCCCCTGTTCGGTGAGGTTGAGCCGCTCCCCCAACTCCTCCAGGGTGGGGGGGCGGCCCAGCTCCTGGGCCAGCTCGGGCAGAGCACGATCGAGCTGAGTGCTCAAGAGCCGCAGCCAGTGCGGCGGCCGGGGGGGCGGAAACCGGTCCCTGATCCGGGCGCGGATCTCACCCCGCATCAGGTTGCGGCCGAACTCGCAGAAGGGCAGCCCCCGGGCCAGTTCCGGATGGTAGACCGCGGCAATTAGCCCCAGGTGCGCCGCCCGCTGCAGTTCCTCCTCCTCCAGGCCGCAGTCACCGAACTCGGCCACCACCTCGTCTGCCAGCGGTCCGGCCAGGGCGAGGAGCTCAGCCCGCAGCCGGGGATCGTCCCGGCGCACCAGCTCCTCGGCCAGCTCCTGCAACCGCTCCATCGGCTGCACTTAGAAGCTGAGCTCGAACCCGATCGTCACCGAGATCAAGCCGGTGAAGTCGAATCG
>DQVA01000062.1 GCA_015661965.1 Candidatus Bipolaricaulota bacterium | reverse complement strand
TCGACGGTTTGTGGCTCAGGGGGAAAGGGTGGAGGTCTGGCAGGAGCTGAAGGGTGGGGTGGTTTTGGGAGGGGAGGACTTCGTAAAGCGGCTTGTTCCGCTGCTGCGGGAGAGGCGACCCGCCCAGGAGATACCCCGTGGGGAGAGGCTTGTGACCAAGCCGAGCTTGGGGGAACTGTTTGCCGGGGTGAGGGACAAGGAAGACCGGGACGCCCGGATTTACCGGGCGGTGGTGGTGTGCGGCTATCGGCTAGTGGGGGTTGGGGATGTGTTGGGCTGCCACTTCCACGGCGAGCCGGATCGTGGGCGACCGGAGACGGCTGATGTCAAAAGTAAAGACCTGACCCCGACGCGCAGTATTTGCAGCTATAGGGATGGATTTCCCACTCCGGGACCTGGACCAAGCTTTCCTCGGTGAGCTCCACTACTTTCGTCTTCACGAGTTCCTCCCCCGCGATCGGCCTCCTCGCCCCCGGGCCATAGGCCCTTTTCACCCGGCAGCCCCGCCGCGCCATTATATGGTGATCCTCCCCCGTTGATCCTCTGTTTACCTCCCCGAGATAGACGTGCCCCTGCGGTTCGGTTTATCGTGGTCTGGAAAGGTGGTGATGCGGTGAGAACTGGTGCTGACAGCGGTGGCGCGGCGCCCAGGCGATCGTAGCCCTGGAGAAATGAGCGGTAAAAGGAGGCACGATGGATAGCGTGGTCAAGCTGGTGGGCGTGTTGGCCTTGGTCGCGGCATTTTGTCTTTCGACTTTCGGTGTGGCGGAGAACCTGCTTGTGAACCCGAGCTTTGAGGAAGGGGTGGAAAGCCCAGAGGGCTGGCGCCCCTGGCCGGCCCAGGCCGCGGGTGTGCACTTCCGCTGGGACGACGGGCGAGCTCATTCCGGGGCCCGCAGCGTCTGCGTGGAAGCCGGCCAGCAGGGCTTCGGCATGTGGCGGCAACTGGTGCCGGTCCAGGAGGACACCGTCTACGTGCTGGCAGGGTACGTAGGCTTCGAAGGGATAGCCCCGCCTGGCCACTGCAACCTGCAACTCGTGTTCCGTGACGGCAGTGGAAGGATCGTGGAGCGGGTGGATTTTCTGGCTCACTCCGGCACGCGGGAGCTTGCTTACGACTTCCCCCGGGAGGTCATGGTGCGCGTCCCCTCCGGGGCGGTGCGGTGTGAGGTCAACCTGTTCCTCCAGGGCCCAGGGGCGGCTTGGTTCGACGACATCGTGTTCGGCCCCGCCCCCACCGGCAACATCGCCGGTACGGTGACAAGCGGCGGCCGGCCCCTTTCCGGCGTGCGGGTGTCCATCTGGGGCGATCCCTGGGGGGCGCCTTACGAAGCGGTGACCGACGGGCAGGGCCGCTACCTGATCGAGGAGGTACCGGTGGCCGGGCCCCGCTACTTGCTCCTCGCCCAAACGGAGGGCTACAGGACGTGCCCCGTTGGGGACGTGGCCGTGCTGGCCGGGCAGGTGACCCCGGTAGATTTCGAGCTCGAGCCGGGGCAGGACCCCACCGCCGACCTGCGGGTCAAGTTCGGTTCCTTGGCCCTGAGGAAATGGACCCCGCCCGCCCCCATTCCCAAGGAAGCGGTGGTTGCCCCCGAGCTCTATCCCGACTCGGTCCTCCCCTTCCTCCAGCCCGACGAGTACATCCAATCGGATCACCCTGCGGTCCGGGAACTGGCACAGGGGATCCTAGCGGGGCTCTCGCCTGAGGAGAGAGGAAACGCCTATGCCGTGGCCTGGGCTGTCTACGAGTGGATGAGCGTGAACATCGAGCACGACAGTGTCCTGGATGAGATTGCCGGGGGGATGGATAACCCCGCTACCCGGGACGTGACCAGCGGGATCTGGCAGACGATCAGCGGCCGGGGTTGGTGTTGGGGTCGGAATTTTTACGACTGGGCATACACCCCGGCGGAGCTTTTGGCGGAGCGGGGTGGGATCTGCGTGGAACATTCCTGGCTGGCGGCGGCGTTGCTGCGGGCGCTGGGGATCCCGGCCCGGGCTGCGGTGGGGGCGAATCAGATCTGGGTCCAGCTCCCGTCGGGTGAGGGATGGTGGGCGGGCTTCAGCACCACCCAGGGGCGGGCGGCCTATCGGGCCCAGGGCAGGCTCGGTCCGGGATTCGGTGGCTTGGATTGGCCTGTGTTTTACTCGGTGCTATCCCGACCGGTGCTCCACGAGGATTGGTCCCTGGAGCGCCCGGGGATGTGGCGGGAGCGCCATCCCTGGCAGGAGGGCTATCAGGGGACCCCGGCAGGGCTGGAACGGGCCATGGCGGCCCTGGAGAGGTTCAGCGAGACCGGTGAGGCGCCGCGGGGGGATCCCCCTAGGGAGCGCGGCCGGGAGTACTACTTCATCCACTACTCCGACGTGACAATCAATCTTTGCAACGTGGGGGACCAGCGGCGCCTGGACGTACGGTTTCCCATCGTGTCGGACTCCCCGGTCCAGACGTTCACCGGCGAGGTGGCCTACTGGACGAACCACCCCGAGTGCGTGGTCCGCACCTGGATCGAGGAGATCGAGAACCCGCCGGCCGAGGGGGTGGAACGCTGGTTCCACATCGAGTTCGATTTGACCCCCCTTCTGGGGGGCTAACGGGAACCTGCGGTTAACCCGGGCAGGCAAGCTCGAGGAGGGTCTTCACCAGCTGGACGGCGAACTCCAGGTCCTCCACCCGGATGTGCTCGTCCGGGGTATGGGGGGCCCGTGCCCCCATGCCCAGCACCGCACATTTGATGCCCCGCATGTTCAAGATGGAGGCGTCCGTGCCGCCGCAGATGAGCCGGGGCTTGGGCACGAGGCCCAGGGCTTCCAGGGCCCGGTGGGCCAGCAGCACCGCCGGCTCGTCTTCCGCAAGGCGCACCGCCCGGTAGGCGAGCTCCACCTTAACCTCGGCCCGGGCCCCCAGGGCGTTCGCCTCCTCCTCGAAGGCGCGGCGATAGAGGTCCGCCAGGCTCACCGCCTTGTCGTGGGACAGGCTCCGGCACTCCGCCTGCACGGCCGCTCGGGCTGGCACCCCGTTTCTGATCTCGCCGCCACGGATCACGCCCACGTTGGCGGTGGTCTCATGGTCGATGCGCCCCTCGGGGAGGCGGGCGATGGCCCTGGCCGCGGCCTTGATCGCCGAAATCCCTTGCTCCGGGGCCGTGCCGGCGTGGGCCGCCTTGCCGTGGACGGTGACGTCGATGAGGAAGTGGGAAGGGCCTCCGATCACCACCTCGTCGAACGCTTCCCCATCCAGCACAAAGCCCACTTTGGCCGTAAGGCGTGAGGTGTCCAGGTTCTTGGCCCCGCGTAGGCCCACCTCCTCCTCCCGGGTGATCACGATCTCCAGCGGGGGCCGGCGGCTGGCGGCCTTTATCCCGAACCAGATGGCCGCGATCCCGGCTTTGTCGTCGGCCCCCAGCACCGTACCTCCCTGGGCTCGGATGACACCCTCTTCCACCACCGGTTCGACCCCGACCCCGGGCTTCACCGTGTCGGCGTGAGCACAGAGGAGGATTGGCTCCCCGGGACAGTCCCGGTCCGGCAGGCGGGCGATGAGGTTGCCGTAGCCATCGGCCTCGCAGGCCGCCCCCAGGTCTGCGGCCCAGCTGCGCGCCAGCCAGCCCAGGAACTTTTCCTCGTTCCCGGACTCGGAGG
>DQVA01000043.1 GCA_015661965.1 Candidatus Bipolaricaulota bacterium | reverse complement strand
CTGGTGGACAGGGTACGGCTGGCGGAGGAGGTGGGAGCGGTGCTTTACGTGTCCATTCACGCCAACTTCATCTCCGATCCCTCTGTGTGTGGGGTGGAGACCTACGTGGACGACTCCCGGCCTCCGGACGATCCCAGTTGGAGCTTGGCCCGGATCGTCCAGCGGGCGGTGTGTGCTGCCACCGGGGCCCGCGATCGGGGGGTTCGTTCCCAGCGGCTCTACATGCGCCACACCTACCTCCCCGCTATCTTGGTGGAGGTAGGGTACCTGACTTGCCCCGGGGAGCGGGCGCGACTGCTGGAGCCCTGGTACCAGGAGGAACTCGCCCGCGGCATCCTCCAAGGGATTCTGGACTTCTTGGGCCTGTAGCCCTGTTATCATCCCCCACTGTGAGTGACCAGGGGAAACAGCTTCGCGAGATCTACGCGCGGCTCCTCCGCGCCTATGGGCCCCAGGGGTGGTGGCCGGGGGAGACCCCGTTTGAGGTCATGGTGGGAGCGCTCCTCACCCAGGCCACCGCTTGGCGCAACGTGGAGCGGGCCATCGCCCGGCTCAAGGCGGCCGGGGCCCTGTCCCCGCAGGGGATCGCCGCCCTGCCTGAACCGGAATTGGAGGAGCTGATCCGCCCGGCGGGCTTCTTCCGCCAGAAGGCCCGGAGGCTGAGGGCGCTGGTGAAGCTGGTGCGGGAACGCGGCGGGGTGGAAGGCCTGCTCGCGCTTCCCCCGGAGGAACTGCGGGTAGAGCTCCTCTCCGTCCCGGGGATCGGCCCTGAGACGGCCGACTCCATACTGCTCTACGCCGCTGGGCACCCCGTGTTCGTGGTGGATGCCTACACCAAGCGGATCTTCACCCGGCTGGGGCTGCTGGTGAGCGAGGCGACATCCTACCGAGAGGTGCAGGGGCTGTTTGAGGGAAACCTCCCCCGCGATGCCGCGCACTACGGCGAATATCACGCACTGCTGGTACGACACGCCAAGGAGCACTGCCGGGCCCGGCCGCGTTGTTCCGGCTGTCCCCTCTCTGATCTGTGCCCGGCCTCCGGCCAGGGCGGGTAAACTATCCCCAGAACCGGAAGCCTGTGGCATTGCCGTGGGCATGTTTTCAAGGGGGAAAGCGCATGTGGAAAAAACCCGTTGTCTTGGCGTGTTTGTCGCTAACGGCCTTTTCCCTGGTCGGGGTTGGAGACTGGACCCCACTGGCCAGCCTGGGCCGCGGGGTGGTAAAGGGGGTCCAGTACAGCCCCACCGGGGAGCTCGCGGTGTTGACCAGTGTGGGGCTGGATCTGTGGACCCCTGAGGGTGAGCTTCAAAGCGCTAGGGGGATCCATACTCCATTTCCGACCGTATCGGCCGCGTCGTCCTCGGGCCTGGTGGCCGTAGGCAGCCGGACCGGTACCGTAGAGGTATGGGGGGAGGCGGGGTCGCCGCTTTTCTCCGTGCGGGCCCACATCGGTGAGGTCACCGCCCTGGCCTTTTCTCCGGATGGGGCGGTGCTCGCCTCCGGCGGGGAGGACGGGCTGATTGCCCTGTGGGACGTCCGCTCCGGCCGCAGGCTGCGGGTATGGGAGGCACACAGCGGGGCCGTACGGGTCCTGGCCTTCTCCCCGGCCGGGGAGCTCCTGGCTTCGGGGGGTGAAGATCGCACCGCCAAGCTCTGGAACCCCGCCACCGGGGAGCAGCTGTTCCAGCTTCCTTGGCACATCCGGGCGGTAACCGCGCTGGCCTTCCGGCCGGACGGGGGATTGCTTGCCACCGGCTCCGATGACGGCACCCTGCGGCTGTGGGACCCGGCCACGGGGAAGGTATTGCGGACGCTACGGAACCCGGGCGGGCCGGTGGGGGCCCTCGCCTTTTCGCCCACTGGGCAGGTGTTGGCGGCGGGCTCGCTGTT